>CAZGCG010000006.1:0-25553 GCA_964524205.1 uncultured Sphingobacterium sp.
AGCCAACAAATGCTGTTGGCTGAACTTTGGTAGCTGAGTTCACATTCACAATTGGGATGTTTGCAGCCAGGGCTTTGGTAACTGCAGGAGAGCTGGCTTCAAACTCGCAGGGGTTGAGGATAATGACATCTACCTTTTGAGCTATAAAACTCTCAACCTGTTCAATTTGCTTTAAGGGAGAGCGTTCTGCATCAACAATAATCAATTCAGCGCCTAATTCCTCAGCTTTTTTTTGCATCTCGTCACTGATATTTACAATGAACTCATTTTGCATACTCAGCATTGAAATCCCTATCACTATTTTATTTGAATCATTTTTTTTATTGCTTTCGGATTGTCCACATCCTGTAAGGAATACAAGCAGGGAGAAAAGTATCAGATATGTGTATTTCATTTCCTATAATTTTATGAATTCGATTTCTGGTTCAGGCTATCCAAAACCACTGCCCCAATGATAATAATGCCCATCACAACCTGCTGGTAATAGGATGTTACGTTTAATAAATCTAAGCTATTATTTATTACACCAATAAGTAAAACGCCAACGAGGGTCCCGGTAATACTGCCTTTGCCACCTGTTGTACTGGTTCCGCCAATGACTACAGCTGCAATTGCATCCAATTCAAAACCAGCTCCTGCATTTGGCTGCCCGGTTGTTATTCTGGAGGTCAGTAATATCCCTGCTAAACCAGCTAAAACACCAGAAATAGAATATACAGCCATTTTAACCTGTGTTACATTGATTCCGGATGCCCGGGCTGCCTGTTCATTACCTCCAACTGCATAGATATACCTGCCTAAGATTGTTTTATTAAGTATAACTGAACATATTATGAACATACAGATTAAAATAATGATGAGCAAGGGGATGCCCATAAGCTTACCGCTACCAATAAAAACAAAGGAGTCTGAAAGATTGGATACCGGGCGTCCATTACTTAAGATCAGGGCTAATCCCCTACCAATAGTCATGGTGCCCAGTGTGACAATGAAAGGTGCGATTTTGCTTTTAGTGATGATAAATCCGTTGAAGGCACCTATCAGGAGACCGGCAAAAAGACCTGCGAAAACAGGGACTAAAACCGGATAGCTATCGGGATGGGCCAGCATTGCAGCGCTTACACCTGCAACGGCGACTATAGATCCCAAAGAGAGATCAATACCACCGGTAATGATCACGAAGGTAACACCAAAGGCTAAGAGAGCATTAATGGAAACCTGGGTAATAATGATTGTCCAGTTTGAAACAGTCAAAAACTGAGGGGCAATAAATGAAATAATGAGGCAAATAATACTAAATACGATGAAAATACCGTACTGCCTGAGGTTTTTAATGTAATGCATATTGCATGATTTTTTCCTGACTTGCTTCCTTTTGTGTCAATATCGTTTTTTGCTTTCCTTTTGATAAAATCAGAATCCGGTTACTCATTCCCAAAATTTCAGGTAATTCAGAAGAGATCATAATTACCGCTAATCCACTGTCAGTCAATTGCCTGATTAGTTTATAGATTTCGTGCTTAGCTCCAATATCAATTCCTCTGGTAGGTTCATCCAGAATGATCAAAAATGGGGAAGCCATTAACACCTTTGCAATTACCACCTTTTGCTGATTACCGCCACTAAGATTCATCACTTTCTGATTGAGGCCTGAGGCTTTGATATTTAGTTGCTGAGCTATTTTACTGCTGGCTTTTTCTTCCTTTTTTTCATCAATAAATCCTGCTTTTGAGTAGTTCAATATACTCGATAGACTTATATTTTGCTTAACTGATAATTCCGGAATAAAACCCAGAGATTTTCTGTCTTCGCTGACATATCCTATTCCTTCTCTGATTGCGTCTTTAGGTGTTCTGATTTTAAGTTTCTTGCCTTTCAAAATGATTTCACCACCGTCGAAACTATCTAAACCAAAAATTGCTCTTGCGATTTCGGTTCTGCCGGCACCCATTAAACCGGCTATGCCAAGCACTTCGCCTGCATGCACCTCAAAATTAATATCAGAAAATTTCCCCTTTTTATGCAGGTTTTTAACTTTTAGTACTACTTCAGGCTGAGCTATTGAATTTGCAGAAAAGAGTTCTTCTATTTCACGGCCTACCATCAGTGAGATCAAACTACTTTTATCCAGCTCTGCCGCAGCTTTTGTTGCTATGAATTTACCATCCCTTAATACGGTGATCCGGTCTGCAATCTGGTAGATCTCCTCCATTTTATGCGAAATATAAATGATAGCTACACCTTTACTCTTCAGGTCTGCAATAATTTTAAAAAGTATTTCAACCTCATTCTCGGATAGTGCAGAGCTTGGTTCATCCATAATAATGACACGGGCATTATTAGAAACAGCTTTGGCTATCTCAATTAGTTGCAATTCTGCAATACTGAGGTGTTTTGTTTTTGTCCGGACCTTAATATTCAGACCCATAGCCTGCAATAAGTTCTCAGCTTGTTGATTTATTGCCTGTTCGTCCAGCAAATATGAACGCTTGATGTCCCTGCCTAAAAAAATGTTCTGGGCAACAGTCAGTTCGGGAACCATTAAGATTTCCTGATGAATCATCGAAATGCCTTTTTTAATGATGGAATGAACATCCATATTTTCAATTTGCTCAGAATTGAAAGAAATTGAGCCTGCATCTGCTTTTAAAAGCCCAATCAAAATTTTCATGAATGTTGATTTTCCGGCTCCATTTTCCCCCATAAGGGCATGCACTTCACCCTTTTTAAGATCAAAATGGATATTATCCAGAGCTTTCACACCAAAAAATGATTTGGAAAGATTATCTACTCTGAGAATTTGGTCATCAGCCGGATGCATTTTATTCAAATCAATTTTTGTTTGGTATGAATGTACAGATATGCAAGTAACAAAAAAAAATCCCCGCTAATTTTAGCGGGGATTTTTTTTCTGAGCTTAATTTCTATCGTTCAGAAGCCATGAACTTTGATTCAATTACCTTCATGCGATCCTGTAATTTTTTAAGAACTGCGGCTTGTCCATTTTTTTCTGCAAGTTTAACCAGTTCACTCATCACATAGACACCCAGTTGTATTTCACGGGAATTAAGATTCTCTTTAGTTTTTGCAATAGCAGCCATATAATTTAACTGATCTTCAATGTAATCAGCTGTATTCAGAGTCAGCTCATTTGCTTTTGCAGGTTCTTTGAGTTTATAGAGCAGATCAGCCATATAGAATTTGCGGATGGTAAAGTTCAGGGAATGGTTTTTATCCGGAACTACCTCCATGCACTTCAATAATAACTTTCTTGCTTCCTCATTCCGGCCTTCCTTATAAAGATTTTCAGCCAGGATATTGAAATGATTGATCATCGTATAGCTCATTCGCAATGATTCGGGGTCTAAATAGCTCGCATTTTTCATGTTCCCCCATTTAAACTTGGTCATCAGGTTTGTATACATCTGATCTGAATTGGTCAATTCAGGTTTTTCAGCGGCAGAATCAAGCTGAGCTTTTTTCAGCGGTAATAAACGGTAAGCAAAGCCTTCATTATACAGAAAATCACCTAAGCCCATGTAGTTATCATCCGGCACTGTGATTGCAAAATAAACCGGCCGTTTCCAATTGTTATGAGCCAGAACATCGATCATAGCAAGCTCAGTTTTTGTGACATAATTCTTATTATACTTCCATTCCAGGGAAGGTATGATCAGGTCTCTTTTACTTTCAGGTAGAGTTTTAGTCGCAATAATATGGTCAGGATTAATGCTGATTTTAAAGTTTTTTGTAGGAAGGAAATTCTCTTTTGAACCATCCTGATAAGTTGCCTTGTCGGCATCATTATCGGAGGTCATAATGTCAAAGATGTCCTTTAACTCGACTGAACCAGCTGTATTATAATCCTGGTAGCCCATTACATCGCGGACTCCCTGAACGAATTTTTCATCAGGCATAGTGATTGGTAATGCTTCAGCCTGATTTACTTTCTTTTTCATTTGACGGATATACCAGTCGGTACCCAGCAAGCTTAAATTCACAACTCTGACATCCGGCCGGATATTTTCAACTTCCTGCACATACCAGAGCGGGTAAGTATCATTATCGCCATAGGTAAACAATATGGCATTAGGAGCACATGATTCCAGATAATTGGCCGCCATATCACGGGCCGTGAATTTTGTGGAACGGTCATGGTCATTCCATCCTTCTTTAGCCATTAATACAGGTGCTGCAAGTAAACCGATCAGTGTTGCAAGCAATGCGGCTGTCGGGGCTTTAAATCTTGGCTTGAAAAAATCTGCGATTCCGGCTACTCCCAGGCCGATCCAGATCGCAAAGGCATAGAATGAACCGGTATAGGCATAATCACGTTCCCGGGGTTGAAGTGGATTCTGGTTGAGGTAGAGCACAATTGCGAGACCGGTGAAAAAGAATAGCAATCCTACAATCCCGGCATCTTTCTGGTTCCGTTTAAAATGCCATAATGCACCAATGATTCCCAGGATGAAAGGAAGGAAGTAGAATCTGTTGAATGCATTATTTTCAAGCTGACTCTTAGGAAGTTCATATTGGCCGCCCAGAAGCATATTATCTATGAATTTTATTCCTGATAACCAATTTCCGCGGGTATAATCACCATGTCCCTGTTCGTCATTCTGTCTGCCTACAAAGTTCCAGGCGAAATAACGGGTATACATGAAGCTGGTTTGATAACTGATGAGGAAGCCAAGGTTATTGAAAAAGGTAGGTGATTGATCTTCTGCCATTCCCATCCAGTCGCGGTAGAATCCAACATGCTGAGGATCATCACTGTACATCCTTGGAAGAATGGTATTCCGGTCGTAAACACGCTCATATTTCTGACCTGCATTTTCATATTTCTCTTTCCCCTTACGATAAATAATGTCTCCATGTTTGCTGTCGATAGGTTTAGAATCAAAATATTGACCGTAAAGCAAAGGACGATCGCCGTATTGTTCCCTGTTCACATAGCTCAGCAAGGAGAATGCATTTGAAGCATCACTATTATTCAGGGTAGGATCTGCTTTCGCCCTGATTACGATCATAGCAAAGGAACCATAACCGAAAATGATGAAGACAACCGATATAAGGGCTAAATTTAATACACGTCTTTTATCGCGTATTTTGAGGATATATTCAAGTCCGGCAAGCAGTATTGCTGCAACCAAAAGGCCAGAAATTCCACCACCAAGGGTCATCAGTAAAACAAAGGTGCCGACGGCAATCATCAGGTTAAGTTTATTGCCATTGATACTGTATAGTATTCCTGAAGTAAGGCTGATAATAATCAGGAGCCCAAAAACCGCGACACCTGAACCGAATCCCATGCCGAGGGTATTGACAAAAAACAGGTCTGAATAAGCAGCGAATTTGATGATATATTGTACAATTCCATATTGTATAAATGCCAGAATAAACATCCCAACCAGTAGAGCCAGTAAAGTGCCCGAAGAAGTAGGTGTTTTAGATCTTCTGAAATAATATACCAGGGCAATGGCAGGAATTGCAAGAAGGTTTAACAAGTGAACACCGATCGAAAGGCCCATAACATAGGCAATAAAGATTAGCCATCGGTCTGAATCAGGCTCATCAGCGTGCTGATCCCATTTTAAGATTGCCCAGAAAACAACGGCAGTACATAATGAAGATAGGGCATATACTTCTGCTTCAACGGCCGAAAACCAGAATGAATCGGAGAAGGTATAGGCCAGAGCACCAACTAAACCGGAGCCCATTATGCTGATCATTCCCCAATTTGAAAGTTCCTTGCCTTTTTCCTGAATAACTTTTTTTGCCAGGGCTGTGATCGTCCAGAACAGGAAGAGGATTGTGGCTGCACTGGCAAGGGCAGAAACCATATTTATCCAGAAAGCCACTCTGCTTGTATCATTTCCGGCAATCAGAGAAAACACCTTTCCTAACATCAGGAACAGGGGAGCACCTGGCTGATGAACGACCTGAAGTTTATAAGCTGATGCAATGAATTCACCTGAATCCCAGAAACTTGTAGTGGGTTCAAGGGTTAGGGAATAAACAATCAGTGCTATTAAAAAGCTTACCCAACCTAATAAATTATTGATTTTATTGTATGCCATAGATTCAAGATCAAAAATAATGCTGCCGAAATTAATGAAATTATTGTTATTTGATGCCTTTCATATTGGCTTTAACATTATTTAACTAGATCTGAGTAGTGAGTATTGAGTAGTGAGTATTGAGAACCAAGAACCAGGAGTCAAGAACCAAGACAAAAGGGATTCATTTGATAATTAGCATTGTTTACTGGAATTGAGATATGAGAATCAAGAACCAGGAGCCAAGAACCAAGACAAACAAGAACCAAGATAAAGAGGGTACATTTGACAATTAATAATATTTAATATTCATGTTCTATCAACCCGATAGCTATCTGGTATCAATTTCCTATTTCCCATTTCCCATTTCCTTTTATCCATTCGATTCTGAAAACACTTGTTCTGGTTATAGAAAAAAAACAATTTTCATTTGCACTTTAAACTTTATCCCCCTATATTTGCACACCATTTCAAAAGGAGCTTCTTTTTGATTTTTGTTTGCCCGATAGTATAATGGTAGTACGACTGTTTTTGGTGCAGTTTGTCTAGGTTCGAATCCTGGTCGGGCAACCAATTAATTTCGAGTTTCGGAATTGCACATTTCAAGGTCGCCTGGCGATCTATACAATATAGACATTGTGTTTTTATTAGTTTAAAACCGAAATTATAATTTCGAAATCCGAAACAAAAATGCCCGTAACATTTAACACCATCAAATTATTTGCCGGCTCAGGTACTACCGATCTGGCTAAGAAAATAGCTGTGAGCTATGGCAAGGAATTGGGAGACATGACTTTGTCGAGATTTAGTGATGGTGAATTTCAGCCGCATTATAATGAGTCAGTTCGGGGCTGTGATGTATTTCTGATTCAATCAACTAACCAGCCTAACGATAATCTCGTTGAGCTTTTGTTGATGATAGACGCTGCAAAAAGGGCTTCAGCTCATTACATTACGGTTGTTGTGCCTTATTTTGGTCTGGCCAGACAGGATCGTAAAGATAAACCAAGGGTAGCAATTGGTGCAAAATTAATTGCCAATCTGCTGACCGCTGCTGGAGCTCACCGGATCATGACAATGGATCTGCATGCTGCACAGATACAGGGTTTTTTCGATATTCCTGTTGATCACCTCGACGCTTCAATAATATTTGTCCCACATATTAAAAGCCTGAATCTGCCTCATCTGACTATAGCATCACCGGACATGGGTGGTTCTTACAGAGCAAGGACATTCGCCAAGTACTTTAATGCAGAAGTGGTGATCTGTGACAAACAAAGAAAAAGAGCTAACGAGATCGAATCAATGTCTATAATTGGTGACGTCACCGGAAGAGATGTGGTTCTGATTGATGATATATGTGATACAGCCAGAACACTGGCAAAGGCAGCAGAGTTGATCATGGAAAAAGGTGCCAGTAGCGTTAGAGCAGTTTGTACTCACCCGGTTTTATCAGGAGATGCCTACCGGACTGTTGAAACTTCAGCGCTTACAGAGCTGATTGTAACTGATACGATTGCATCAACTAAATCAAGCCCTAAAATAAGAGTACTTTCAACAGCAGATCTTTTCAGCCGTGCAATTGCCAATGTAAATGAACACGCCTCGATAAGTGAGCTGTTTAAAATTGATTAAAGAACAAGGAATAAGGATAAAGAACCAAGACCCGATAGTTATCGGGTCAAGAACCAAGACTAAAGGATTAAAAACATTAGATTGTTAGGGTTTCTAACAGCTAAATACAAATAATAACAAATAAATAATTATGAAATCAATTGCTATTAGCGGTTCTCCAAGAGAGAACGTAGGGAAAAGAGACGCTAAAGAGCTGCGTTACGAAGGTAAAGTGCCTGCAGTTCTTTATGGTGGAAAAAATCAAATCCACTTTTCTGTGTCTGCATCTGATTTGAAAAGTCTGGTTTATACACCGGAAGTTTCTTTCGTTGCTTTGGATGTTGCAGGTGTGAAAGCACAGGCTATCATTCAGGATGTACATTTTCATCCATTAACTGATTTGCCATTACATGTTGACTTTTTAGAATTAGATGAAAAGAAACCTGTAGTTATGCTGATCCCTGTGAAATTAACCGGAACATCACCTGGTGTTAAAATCGGTGGTAAATTAGTTCAGAAATTACGTAAACTGCGCGTAAAAGCATTGCCTAAAGACATGCCTCAATACGTTGAAGTAAGTATTTCTAAGTTAGAAGTTGGGAAATCTGTAGGTGTTGGTTCTTTGAAATTCGATAATTTCGTAATCACAAACAATCCTGAAGATACCATTGTTTCTGTAACTATGTCACGTGCCCTTAAGCAGGCAGAGAATGATGCAAAGAAATAATTAGTACTTCTCAAATAATATCAAAAGCAGTGCAGGTAAATCCGGCACTGCTTTTTTTTTGCAAGCATATACTTTTTTAAAAGCTTTGAAGCATATTTGTAGTCCACATGAAATATTTGATCATAGGTTTAGGAAATATAGGTCCCGAATATGCAGATACCAGGCATAATATTGGATTTATGGTTGCTGATGAACTCGCTAAACAATCACACTCATCTTTTTTCAATATGCGGCTGGCGTATTATACCGAGTTTGCCTATAAAAGCCGTAAGATTTTTGTGATCAAACCTACTACCTACATGAATCTGAGTGGCAAGGCGGTTAATTACTGGATGCAGGAATTGCGTATTCCTGCAGAAAATATTTTGGTTGTTGTGGACGATCTGGCATTGCCTTTCGGCACCATACGTTTGAAACCAAAAGGAAGTGCTGCCGGTCATAATGGTTTGAAGAGTATTGAGGGGGTTTTAGGTGGAACTGACTATGCAAGGCTACGCTTTGGCATAGGGGATAATTTCCCCAAAGGCAGGCAGGTTGATTATGTGTTGAGTGGTTTTGATCCTGATGAGCAGAAAGAATTGCCTGCATTAATAGACCGTTCGGTAGAATTTATAAATAGTTTTGTTAGCGTTGGTCCGGAATTGACCATGACCCGTTTAAATAAATAGGTTTGTTTTTTTAATGAATAATATCATATCCAGAATAATTTAAGATCCTATTTTTAATGAAGATTTACGGAATACCCAATTGCAACACTGTAAAGAAGACACTCGACTGGTTCAGGCTTCATGAAATTGATTTTGACTTTCATGATTTTAAAAAACTTGGAGTTGATCAACTTAAGCTTGAGGAATGGTCTGAGCAATTGGGTTGGGAAGCACTGCTAAATAAACGCGGAACTACCTGGAAAATGCTTTCAGCCGAAATTCAAAATAGCATTACATCAAAGGACTCAGCATTCAAACTAATGCAGGAAAAGGTCAGTGTGATAAAACGCCCGGTTATTGAAACAGGTTCCGGTTCGGTTCTCCTGGGATTCAATGAGGAACAATTAGGCGAATTGTTAATAAAACTTAAAAGAAATATTAAATGAACAGATTGAAGTTCTTAACCTTTGTAATTGCGTTATTATGCTTTGTAAACCAGGCATATACACAACAGAGTCAGGTGGGCGGTAATTATAATTACCATGATACTTTCGGCCCGATGTTTTATACTAAAAATGGTGACGAGTACAGGTCTGCAGGAGGGCAGCCCGGACCGAAATACTGGCAGAACAGAGCAGATTATAAATTAGCGGTCAGATTAAATGAACAAAGTAATGAGATCTCGGGGACTGTAGTTTTAACTTATACGAACAACAGCCCCGATAAACTTCCTTTTGTCTGGATGCAGCTGGATCAGAACCTTTTTAAAGAGGATTCACGTGGTCATGCGATTATTCCACCAGGTGGTAGCCGGAGTGGTGCCCGTGGGCAGAAGTTTGATGGTGGTTATAAAATCAAATCTGTTAAGATTCTGTCAGTTGAGAAAGGAAAGACAATTGAGAAGAATGCCGAGCATTTTATAGAAGATACAAGAATGCAGGTTTATCTGCCGAGTGAACTATCATCTGGCGGAGGACAGCTTCGGCTAAAGATCGAATATTCTTTTACATCTCCTGATTATGGCTCAGATCGTATGGGTATTTTAAATACTAAGAACGGAAAGATTTTCTCTGTTGCACAGTGGTACCCGCGTATGTGCGTATATGATGATGTTTCTGGCTGGAATACAATTCCATACATCGGCCCAAGTGAGTTTTATCTCGAATACGGAGATTATGATATCAGCATTACTGTTCCAGCAAGTCATATTGTAGTTGGTTCGGGTGAACTGGTAAATCCTCAGGATGTGTATACCGCAGAACAGCAGCAAAGATGGAAAGCTGCTGCACAGAGTGATAAAACAGTAATCATCAGATCTGCTGCTGAGGTAACAAATCCGGATTCCCGCCCAAAAGGAAAACAGGAGCTTACCTGGAATTTTAAATTAAAGAATGCGCGTGATGCAGCCTGGGCTTCATCGGCTGCCTTTATCATTGATGCTGCCCGTATGAATCTACCAAGTGGTAAGAAATCAATGGCAATTTCTGCATATCCTGTTGAAAGTGATGGGAATGATGCCTGGGCACGTTCTACGGAATATACCAAGGCATCCAATGAGTTCAATTCTAAGAAATGGTTGGAATTTCCTTATCCGGCTGCAACAAATGTTGCTTCAATTGCGGGTGGTATGGAGTATCCCGGCATTGTATTCTGTAGTGCAAAATCTAAATCCGGAGAACTTTGGGGAGTTACTGATCATGAATTTGGTCATACCTGGTTCCCAATGATTGTTGGATCCAATGAACGTTTGTATGCCTGGATGGATGAGGGTTTCAATACCTTCATAAATACTCTGGCATCAGCCGACTTTAACAACGGAGAATACCGTCAGGGTAAAGCTGATATGCATGCGCTTGGTAAAGTTTTGACCAATCCAGGTTTTGAACCGGTTATGAGCAGCCCGGATAATATGAAGGAAAACAGTATTGGTTTGCTTGCCTACTACAAACCGGCTATTGCACTTAGCATTTTACGTGAGCAAATATTGGGTCCTGAGCGTTTCGACAGGGCTTTTAAAACCTACATTGATCGCTGGGCATATAAACACCCAACTCCTGATGATTTCTTTCGCACTATGGAGAATGTGTCGGGTGAAAATCTGAACTGGTTCTGGAGAGCATGGATCCTGAATAACTGGAAGCTGGATCAGGGAGTTGCAGATCTGAAATATGTAAATAATGATTTTAAGCAGGGAGCTTTAATAACTATTGAAAATCTGGATAAAATGGCAATGCCAGTCATCCTGGATATCAAAACCAAAAGCGGAAAAGTGAACCGTTTAAAGCTTCCGGTTGAAGTTTGGGAACGAAATGCACGCTTTACGTTTAATTATCCTTCAACAGAAGAGATCGTTTCGATTGTCTCTGACCCTGATAAGGTTTTTCCTGATTCTAATCCGGCAAATAATATCTGGCCTGCAACTAATTAAAAATATCAACTCCTAATTTCTGTACCCAATAATAAATGGCTACCCTGTACACGCATTTTTTTGTTAGCACCTATTTTTAATTGTATTTATATGACCCGGAAAGGGTCAAATGTTTATAGAATTACATAAGCATAGAAATCCCGACCCCGAAGGTGGTCGTATGTGTCGCTTTCTACATAAGACCACCTTCGGGGTCGGTGTGACTATTAAAATATATTGATCAGTCTTCTGGCTGTACGCTGAACTTTCCTTGACTTCTTGCGGCTGTCAGGATCTTTTTTTACTGTCCGGTACACACGTCCCGCTTTGCGCACAATTTTCTTTAACTTTTTCCTCGTAAATTTCGCGTTTTTGGAATTGTTTCCTTTATTGAGTAATAATTGGATCAACTCTTTAGCATTGCTTGTGCTTACTTTTTCGGCCTTTGCTTCAGGTACAACAACACTGAAAAGCATAATAAAAATGATGGAGAACAGGAGCTTTTTCATGATTTAATTCTTTGTTGAATTTTATTTGCCCGGTCTCAGGTAAGATCCCCGAATCCTTTTAATATATGACGCTAAGCCACATCATAACGTTGCATGGGAAATGAGATATATTGTTTGAAAATCAATACCTCCAGGAAAATCAGAAAAAGCCTAATTCAATTGTTCAGATTTGGTAAAGGCAAGGTGATTTAGGACAGCTTTTAATTCACCGTAAGAAACTTCATCACCAAGTGCTATTTTCGTGTCAAAAGTACTTAATTCAGGGTTTTGAATTAAATAGGCCATGATTTTAGCCACTTTAATTTTAGTTACGATTTCAAATACCGAGATCTCACCACTTAGAATGTAATGGGCAAGATGACCTTCTATTGTTCCGGTAGTGAAAGCCCGCTCTTTCGCAATTTCACTGATCGTTTTCCCTTGTTTGAATAGATCGAAACTGACCTGTTTAGTGTCCGTCTTTATTTTCTTCTCTTTTACAGGCAATTCCAGTACTTCCCGTTCGATGCCATTATCCTTACAATAGGAGTTGATAATTTCCAATAGATCAGTTCCATATTGCTTAACCCTTGTTTTTCCTAAACCTTTGATATTTTCTAACTCTGCCGGATTGGATGGAAGGAAGCGGAGAATTTCCAGAATAGATTTCTGGGCCAATACAAGATATAGGGGTACTCCCCATTCTCTCGCCAGTTCATCCCTCCAGACTTTTATGGCCTGATATAATTCAGGATGCAGCATGTTTTCTGATGAATATGGAGTGTTTTGGGAAGAGCTTTTAATTGGCTTATAGTCTATTTCAGCATTAGATTTGGTCTGCAGATAGCTGGACGTACTGAATCCATTCGCCGAGGCTTTCATGAGTGCAATTTTTATTGCAATTTCCTTTAAAAAGTCATCTAAAATGCCTTTGATGCTGGTTCCAACGGCCTTATTGTCAGTATCTGTATTCAGGTTCTTCAATGCTTCATAAAATACCGAACTTATTTTCTCATTGAAATAAGCACAAGCTTTTTTTATCCTGTTTTGGAGCTCAGTATTATCTTCCGGAAGTATATTCTCTGAAAAATAGTTAGAAAGCTGTTTTTTGAAATTATCAGCCACATCATAGATATCTTTTTCTGCAAGAGTTCGCATCTGATTAAGGCTATCAATGATGCCTGGATCCAGAATAGTGTGATGATCTTCACTTAGTTTCTTTAGATGGAAATAGTGAGTTTTCAGAGTAGTGAAATCAAATAGCTCAAAAATCAGGGATTGCTGAAATGCAATTCTGGAAGCAATCAACTGCAGTTCACCGGGTTCATTATCTTTAGCATTGCGGGTATATTCAGAGATTGTCCCATCGGTTTTAACACTATTAAAAGAGATTGGAGAGCGGAGGACCATGCCTTCAAAGCTTTTGCAACGGCTAAGGGCTACATATACTTGTCCGTGGGCGAATGCCAGATTTGCATCGATCACCGCTTTTTCGAAGGTTAATCCCTGGCTTTTATGTATTGTAATTGCCCATGCAAGCTTAAGTGGGAATTGAGTGAAAGTCCCGATGATTATTTCTCTTAACTCCTTGGTTTGAGTATCCAGTTCATATTTGATATTGGTCCATTCAAGCGGACTCACTACGATTTCCGACAGGTCACCCGGGCATTTTACCAGGATATAGTCATCAGATATAGAGGTAACTATACCTATTTTACCATTAAAGAAAAGGCGTTCGCGAGAGGGATCATTTTTTACGAACATAACCTGAGCACCTTTTTTGAGTTCCAGTTCGGCCACAGTGGGGTAGGAATATTCCGGAAAATCATCCTGAACAACAGCGTTAAATCTGTGAACAGGGCTGTTCAGTTCCTTTAATTTGCCTTCATTAATCTCCTGTGCAGACTTGTTATGGGTTGTCAGTGTAATATATCCTTCCTCATCGCTGGGATTGAAATCAGGGATATAGCGCTGGTTTAATTTTTTTAAAACATTTTCGTCGATCTGATTCTGCCTTACACTGTTTAATAGATCAATAAAATTGGAATCTACCTGTCTGTAAATATGTTTTAATTCGATGCTCACCGGCTGGGTGGCCATCAGTGCTTTACTACTGAAGAAGAACATGTTTGGATAATAGCTTTTCAGGATTGCCCAGTCTTCATCTTTAACAACAGGTGAAAGCTGGTGAAGATCTCCGATCATTAAGAGCTGTACACCCCCAAATGGCTTTTTGTGATCCTTAAATCGTCTTAAAACCTCATCGATGTGGTCGAGGGTATCCGCGCGGACCATGCTGATCTCATCGATAACCAGCAGGTCCAGACTTTTTATGAGGTTAATTTTTTCTTTACTGAAGCGTTTATGTTCAGTTTTAGCGGTGTTACCCGGAATATATGGACCAAAGGGGAGCTGAAAAAAGGAATTTATAGTCACTCCACCTGCATTGATTGCTGCAACACCCGTTGGTGCAACAACCGCCATACGTTTTAATGAGGTATTCTTCAGCTGATGAAGAAATGTAGTTTTACCAGTTCCAGCCTTTCCAGTTAGAAAAATATTTTTGTCGGTATACTGCACAAAATTAAAGGCGAGGTCCAGTTGAGAATTCTGTTGCATTGAAGGAATTAAAACATCTGTGGATTTCATGGCAAGGTAAAAATTTAAATCCTATAACAGAATTAATGGCCTTTACTATCTGTTTTAGCCATTTTCAAACATCAGGTAAAAGGGTACCATTGATTAGAAAAACCTGGCAGGTATTAGAGCCTTTGATTAAATTCCAGGAATAAATTTTTTAATCGTCTAATCATTTGTGAACTCAAATCCCGGAACCACAAAGTAATAAATTGACCACCATTCATACTCAAGTGTAAAATACAATTTGAAAGGACCTTCAAATTCAATTGCATCATAATTTTCGGCCAATGCAGTATATTTCATCAGCCCTTCTGCATAAGCCAATCCTATATCTTCTTTAATCTCATAATTGATATCTTCAATTTGATAATTGCCATTTTTAAACAGGCGGTAAGAATCAAAGACCTTTGCGAATCTGTCGATAACCTTATCCTTTTTCCAAACTCTTCTATCAGGTAATACCAGGGCATCATCAAGACTAAAAGAAAGTTGCTCTTTCTCCTGACTGAACCAGGAGTTAATAAATTTTACTGCTTTATGCTCAATATCCAGTTTATGATTGGGGTGGAATTCTTCATATATAAAATGCATGATCATCCCGGGTAATTGCACATTCATTACTTTCTCTTCGAATAGTTCTTCAGTAATAAATTTGTATTTAGTTCTGTTATCATAAGATCCTAAAAAGTCGAGCGCGATCTGTTTCTCGTTTAGCAAATCCATTATTTTATTTAAGGCTGATTCAATAGAAAAATCATCAAGTTTAGTTTCAGGAACAAAATCGGGTTTGCCAATTAGCTCGAATATATTGATCTCTTCAGCTTGAGCCAATCCTTTCTCGAAGGCAAGCATATTCTTAAGGAATATATTTTCAATAGATGCCGGGGTATTTGCTGAAATATGTGCCTCAACACCCAGTTCAGCTTTTAATTTCAATTGTAAGAGCTCATTTTCCATCCGTTTATTTTCGTCCGGATCATAACTCAGAGGCAGATTAGTATCTGATATCTTTTTCATAGTTCAGGGTTTTAGGTTAAAGAATTACAAAATTTATGACGCATGTATGAAATTATATGATTTATCACATTGCCGGAGAGCAGCGGTAGCAGAGATTGTGTAAACGGTAAATATTAGTCTTACTTCAGGATTTCCGTTAACTAATTTCTTTAGGGATTGAGGTTATTTATAATTAAATTTATAAGTAGGACAAATCCTTATGAATAAGTCTGAAACCTATATTAACCCTGATCCAACAGCAAAGGTTTTAGCCCTGGAGGATATTGACTTGTCTTTAACTTATAGTTATGCAAACTATTTGACATGGTTTTTCGATGACCGGGTTGAGCTTGTTAAAGGTAAAGTGAATAAAATGAGCCCGGCTCCATCTCCTTTACATCAGGAAATATCCGCAAACATATTTTCAGTTATACATAATTATCTCAAAGGAAAACCCTGTAAGACTTATTATGCACCTTTTGATGTTCGGTTCCCTAAGGAGAGCAAAGCGGACAAAGACATCCATACAGTTTTACAGCCCGATATATGTGTGATTTGTGATCCAAAAAAAATCGATGCAAAGGGCTGTATCGGTGCACCAGATATTGTGATTGAAATTTTATCACCTGGTAATAATAAGATGGAATTGCTTCATAAATATGATATTTATGAGGAGTTTGGAGTAAAAGAATACTGGGTTGTTAGTCCGGGAGACAAAACTTTGCTAAAGTATACCCTGAACGTGAAGGGGGGATACCAGCCTTCTAAACTATTTACTTTAAGTGAAAAGGTATATTCAGAAGTTCTTCCGGGATTTGAGCTGGATCTGGATGCGGTTTTTGAGGATTGAATAATTTGGCAAATTCTTTAAAACTGTTTTCTGAATATGATTCAAATATCAGGACAATCAACCCATACGTCAATAACTGCACTACCCCAGCCAATCCAAACCGGATTGCAGCGGCAGATTTTGGCTTAAAGAAATCCAGGAAGACCTTAAATTTCAAAACTAAAAATATAGTCCTTCCCGTCATCAGGATAAACTCCAGGCCGGATTGACAATAATTCAAAGGACAGACCCTGCTTTACAGCTCAGTCTTCATATCAGACATCAGTTATCCGTCATCGGACCTCATACCTCATACCTCATGCCACAGCTTTCCTATATCCTTTACAATCCTAAATAAATTCTCACTCAACCCATTGAAAATCAAAATAAACTTCCTACTTTTGCAGTCCCTAAATGAAAGCTGTAAAAAGCTGAGGTGCAGGGATTAAATTATATAAACACTAAAAGGAAAAAATGCCTACTATCCAACAATTAGTTAGAAAAGGTAGAGTAGCTCTGGTCGACAAGAGTAAGTCACCAGCGTTGGACAGCTGTCCACAGCGAAGAGGAGTGTGCACACGTGTGTATACCACTACCCCTAAAAAACCAAACTCAGCAATGCGTAAAGTTGCCCGTGTGCGCTTAACCAATGGAAAAGAAGTGAATGCTTACATCCCTGGAGAAGGTCACAATTTACAGGAGCACTCTATTGTATTAATCCGTGGAGGTCGTGTGAAAGATTTACCAGGAGTTCGTTACCACATTATCCGTGGTGCTTTGGATACATCCGGTGTAGCTGGTCGTAACCAACGTCGTTCTAAATACGGAACTAAGAAACCAAAACCAGGTCAGGTAGCAGCTGCTCCAACTAAGGGTAAAAAGAAATAATTAAACGGAGGAAAGCAACATGAGAAAGTCAAAACCAAAAAAGAGAATCTTACTGCCTGATCCAAAGTTTAACGACGTAATGGTAACCAGGTTTGTAAATAATATGATGTATGACGGTAAAAAATCTATCGCATACTCTATTTTCTACGATGCAGTTGAGTTAGTAGAGAAAAAAACAAGCGAAAATGGATTAGAATCCTGGAAAAAAGCTTTGAACAATGTAATGCCAGCGGTAGAGGTTAAATCCCGTCGTGTTGGTGGTGCAAACTTCCAGGTACCTACCGAGGTTCGTCCTGAGCGTAAAATCGCTTTGGGAATGAAATGGCTGATTAATTATTCACGTAAGCGTGGTGAAAAGACCATGACCGAGAAATTAGCCGGAGAAATCATTTCAGCCTCTAAGGGTGAAGGTGCTGCAGTTAAGAAGAAGGAAGATACCCACAAAATGGCAGAAGCCAACAAAGCATTCTCTCATTTTAGATTCTAATCAGGAAATAATACAATGTCAAGAGACTTAAAATATACAAGAAATATTGGTATCGCTGCCCACATTGATGCGGGAAAAACAACTACTACAGAGCGTATTCTTTACTATTCAGGTGTAAGCCACAAAATCGGTGAGGTGCATGATGGTGCCGCAACGATGGACTGGATGGCGCAGGAGCAGGAGCGTGGTATTACCATTACTTCAGCAGCTACAACTGTTAACTGGAAATATAGAGGTGATACCTACCATATCAACGTTATTGATACTCCCGGACACGTGGATTTTACCGTAGAGGTAAACCGTTCATTACGTGTATTGGATGGATTAGTATTCCTTTTTTCAGCTGTTGATGGTGTTGAGCCACAATCAGAAACTAACTGGCGTTTAGCAAATAATTATAGCGTTCCTCGTATCGGATTCGTTAATAAGATGGACCGTTCAGGTGCTGATTTCTTAAAAGTTGTTAAGCAGGTTAAGGATATGCTTGGAAGCAATGCAGTTCCTTTGCAATTACCTATTGGTTCTGAAGATAGCTTTAAAGGAGTAGTTGATCTGATCAATTTCCGTGGTATCGTTTGGAATGAGCACGATAAAGGTATGACCTTTACAGAAGTTCCTATTCCTGATGATCTGGTAGCTGAGGCAACAGAATGGAGAGAGAAATTATTAGAGTCTGTTGCTGAATACGACGAGACTTTAATGGAAAAATTCTTTGATGCTCCTGAAACGATTACTGAACGTGAAGTTTTAGATGCATTGCGTAAAGCAGTTCTTGATGCTAAGATTGTACCAATGGTATGTGGTTCTTCATTCAAAAACAAGGGTGTTCAAACCATGCTTGATTATGTGATGGAATTATTGCCATCTCCATTGGATGTTGAAGGGATTGTAGGTACTAATCCTGAAACTGGCGAAGAAGTAAGTCGCCAACCAAGTGAAAAAGAGCCATTTGCAGCTCTTGCATTTAAGATTGCAACGGATCCTTTCGTAGGGCGTTTATGTTTCATACGCGTATATTCAGGTAACCTGGAAGCAGGTTCTTATGTACACAATATGCGTTCCGATAATAAAGAGCGTATTTCACGTATTTTCCAGATGCACGCTAATAAGCAAAATCCTATTCCTAATGTTGGGGCCGGAGATATTGCTGCGGTAGTTGGATTTAAGGACATCAAAACAGGAGATACACTATGTGATGAGAAGCATCCTATTGTTTTAGAATCGATGAATTTCCCTGAGCCGGTAATCGGTTTGGCAATCGAGCCTAAAACTCAGGCTGACGTTGATAAGTTAGGTATGGCTTTAGGTAAATTATCTGAAGAAGATCCAACTTTCCGCGTACAAACAGACGAAGAAACAGGCCAGACCATCATTTCAGGTATGGGTGAGCTTCACCTTGATATTATCATGGATCGTTTAAAGCGTGAGTTTAAAGTTGAAGTAAACCAGGGAGCGCCTCAGGTTTCTTATAAAGAAGCCATTACAGGTACTACTCAACACCGTGAAACGTATAAGAAACAAACCGGTGGTCGTGGTAAATTTGCTGATATTCAGGTTATTATATCTCCAAATGATGAAGGTAAGACCGGTTTACAGTTTGTGAATGAGATCTCAGGTGGTTCTATTCCGCGTGAATTTATTCCTTCAGTTGAGAAAGGTTTTGCTGCAGCTATGGTAAATGGTGTACTTGCAGGATATCCTTTACAGGATATGAAAGTTCGTTTGATTGATGGATCATTCCACGCAGTCGATTCAGATGCATTGTCTTTCGAGATTTGTGCTAAATCTGCTTTCCGTGAAGCATTACCTAAATGTAAGCCGGTATTGATGGAGCCTATTATGAAGATCGAAATCCTGACTCCTGAAGAGAATATGGGTGATGTGATTGGTGATATGAACCGTCGTCGTGGTCAGCTATTAGGTATGGATACACGTGCCGGTGCACAGGTAATCAAAGCTACTGTGCCGCTTTCAGAAATGTTTGGTTATGTAACTCAGTTACGTACAATCACTTCTGGCCGTGCAACATCAACCATGGAGTTTGATCATTATGCTGAAGCCCCAAGAAACGTTCAGGAAGAGGTTGTAGCGAAGGTGAAGGGTAAGAAAGCAAACGCTTAAATAGAATCAAGTATCAAGAACCAAGTATCAAGACCAGAGACTTATCGTCTTGAATCTTGGTTCCTGGTTCTTGTGTCAAATATTTTAACCGGTTACCGTTACTAATAGCTCTAACGTTAACCATAAACAAACAACAATGAGCCAAAGAATCAGAATTAAGTTAAAATCATACGATTATAATCTCGTAGACAAATCTGCTGAGAAGATCGTTAAAACCGTTAAGCCTACGGGTGCGGTGGTAAGCGGACCGATTCCCTTGCCTACAGAGAAAAGAATATTTACAGTTTTGCGTTCACCGCACGTAAATAAGAAAGGAAGAGAACAATTTCAGCTATGTGCTTACAAGCGTTTGCTTGATATTTACAGCTCTAACTCTAAGACTGTTGATGCTCTAATGAAACTTGAATTACCAAGTGGAGTTGAAGTAGAAATCAAGGTTTAACCTTCATAAATCTATTGAAGAAAGCTATCCAATTGGATGGCTTTTTTTGTTTTATACAGCTATTTTTTTCATATTTCAAATATATAAACTGCTGCTTTCCGGAATGATAGCAAGACTTAAAACTGCACAGGTTTTCTGCTTGATTAGTCATGAAGTTTTCCCGGAATATCAATCCTAAAATAATTTCAAGTGCCATTTTTCGAAGTTTATTCAAAAAAATAAAATTGCTTCAGGAGATATTAAATTCTCACTTTTGTGGAAAATATTCCACAAAATGAGCAGTCAACTCTACAATTATTCATATTCATTTTTATAATTGATAAAAAAAATGTCGTTTTAATTAAAAAAATGTCGTTTTTACCAACTTAAAGCACGATATTAGACGTAAATAGTCTTCTAGTGGACTTTAAAGCGAAAAATTTTGCCGGTGGTATGATTATGGCTTTATATCCAACGGGTTTAATTATGAACCTTTTTGAAGTAATTATTTAGAGCGTAGTGCATTTAAACAGAACATACCAATTATATATATTATTTGCTTTGAATATTCTGTTCCCCTTCGTTTTGAAGGCACAGGAGATTGTGCAAATGACTGTGCACTCAGGGGAATCTTTTTACGTTCATCCAGAGGCAAATGTAACGGTATTTTCTGATTTTAATAATTCGGGTTCTCTTGGATCTTACAACTTGTCCACAATTAATTTTCTTGGTCAGCGCTGGAACAACATGAATGGAAGTCGGATAGTTGATGAGAGTACAAACGGTCAAACCGGGTTAGGTGGAACCATTAGATTTTCAGCAACAACATTTCCTCAAAATATTAACACTTTAACTAACGCGCAGACTAATACAGGTTTCCCTAATATCACCCTAAATAATCCGCAAAATTTAATTCTTCAGGGCAACGACCTTCTGGTCAGAAGAAGTTTTAATTTTCAGAGTGGCAAGGTAATCCTGAATAACAGAAATGCAATAATGCAGGCAAGTGCCAACATTGCCGGTTTTGATAACAATAAATATTTCGTTACTGGTACGGCAACCAATGGCGGTTCTTTAATTAGGAAAACCAGCGGTTCACAGAATACTCAAATTATTTTTCCACTCGGATCAACAGTTGGCAGTTACACACCGGCTTCGATTACATATACCGGGATTGCCCAGGATTTAAAACTAAGGGTATTCGATAATGTTTATGACAAGGCTACATTTGGAAACCCTGACAATGTAAATTTCGTAACTAAAACATGGAATTTATCACTTACAAATCTTGACCCTAATGCAAATATTGTATTGAGTGCTCAGCATAATTCTTCCGAAGAAGGCTCACAGTTTACTGCCGACAAAACAAAAAGCTTTCTAAGCAGGTATCAATCAAATATTGAGAAGTGGGATTCTGCAGATGGTACCGGGCTTACGCCAGGAATAATTTCATCAGGTAGTCCAATTTCAGGTGCATACATCAATACACGAACATTTAGTGGTGGAATAGGTTTAAACGAATATTTTTCAAAATCTGTTGTTAAGGAAAATGTGCTTGCAAATTATAGGGTTCCTGTTGGTATTTCTCCGAACAATGATGGCTTGAACGACAAATTTGTAATTGAGAATCTAAAAGCTACTGATAAAGTTAGAATTGACATTTACAACAGATGGCAAAGTCTTGTCTTCAGAGATACTAATTACAAAAATACTTTCGAAGGAATAGGAAACCAGCAGGGATTGGTTAACAATAATCTTCCTGATGGTACATATTATTATATTTTACATTTTAATGATTCAAAGCCAGTAACAGGTTATATCATTATAAACAGGTAGTAAAAACGGATGTTTAAAAGAGCAATTAGATTAATAATTTGTTTTATCCTATCTCTGACAGGATCTCAGAATCTGTTTGCTCAGCAATTGCCGCTTTTTTCCGAATATATGTTTAATACACTCGAAATTAATCCTGCTTATGCGGGTTTCAGGGATGCATTAAGTGTTACTACAATGTTTCGTAAACAATATACCGGATTTAAAACAGCTCCTCAGAGTGCGTTTTTTGCTGCTGACATGCCGATAAATGGCAAACGTGTGGGTGTGGGTATAAAATTGCTTGATGACAGGGATGAAATAACAAAAACTTTGGGAGCGCAGGGTGTTTACTCTTTCAAAATACCTACTGGTGATTATTCCAATATTTCGCTTGGCTTGCAAGGCGGAGTTTATAATTTCAGAACGGATTATACCAAGGTTGATGTGATCGATCCCAATGATCCATCTTTTAGCCAGAATATTAATTCTCTCAAACTGAATTTTGGTACTGGAATCTTTTTCAATACAGAAAAATTCTATGCAGGACTCTCTTCTCCCAATTTGATCCGCAATAACTTTAATAAGGAAAACAATACAGGTGCTTTCAGCGAATTGAAGCAGCAAATGCATATTTATTTTAACACGGGCTATGTATTTGCACTCAGTGATGACCTTCATATCAAGCCATCCGTTTTAGTCCGGGGCGTAGCCGGAAGTCCGATTTCATATGACATCAACACAAATTTCTGGATATCCGATATGCTCGGTCTTGGCTTTTCATATCGAAATAAAACTGCAATTGTAGGAATAATTGATATAAAACTGGTCCCTGAACTGCATTTGGGATATGCATATGATCATAGTATATCAGAATACAATATAATTTCGAAGGGATCGCATGAAGTGATCTTGAGATATGAATTTTCATTTAATCGAATGAGCCTTTCACCAAGATATTTTTAAAGTATGAAAAGAAAGTTACCTCCCAAATTTATTCAGAATAAGAGCTTATCCACTGCTCTTTTTGTCATTTTATGCCTTTTTTGCATAAATCTTAGCCAGGCTCAGGTAAAAATTGGTACAAATCCTGATCAGATTCAGCGCTCTTCCATTCTGGAATTGGAAAGTGATACCAAGGGTTTATTGCTGCCCCGCTTAAGCGATACTATCGCTATAAACGCCCTTAACCCATTGGATGGTATGCTTATTTATCTTACAAAAGAGCCAAAGCAGGGTCTATATGTTCGTAAAGGAGGTGTCTGGACTTTCCTTAGCGGAGTATCCAATACCAATATAAATAACAATGTGGAGGTAGATGAAACCAAGTTAAACCTTGGGAATATGGCAGGAAAAATTAATCCCGGTACCCAGATTGCAGCTTCGCCCGGTACAGTTTCCGGTCAGGTACTTACCTGGAATGGATCAGCCTGGGAGCCAAAGTCAATTGTTCAGGTTTCGACTACCATTGTTGAGAAGGCAAAGGAATTCAATACTACTTCTGGAGGGAATGTGATTATAGAGCCCAATAGTACGAATGTTGTCAAAGTAACAGTTGCCGGAGCAGTTCCCGGAGATATTGTTTTCGTTTCCCTAATTGGAGATACACCTGATTTTGCAGTTTACAATGCCTGGGTTAGTGGGACTAATGAAGTAAGCATTCGTTTCGCAAATTATCAGGCTGATCCTGTAACCATTATCGGAACACAGTACAAAGTTTTATTAATGAAATAAATTATTGTGATGCAGGAAATCTGCAGGAGCAAAATATAATGATTTTTTTTTCGGATTATATGAAATACTCAATGAAACGATTTATCCGCTTGGCCTTTATCACAGGTGTGTTATTAGGAGCAATAAATACCGTGCAGGGACAATCAAGACAGATCAGACTTGGTGACAATATGGGTGACCATATGGCAGCTAAGGATCTGGACATGAACAGTAAGCAAATACTGAATGCAGAGGGAATTGCGATCGGGTCGGCTACTATTACCAATCAGAATGTGGCCTTTCAGATTGATGGGACCAATAAAGCGATCCTGATGCCTCGCATTGCTGCATTGTCTGCAATTGCTAGTCCGGTGAATGGTATGTTGGTATATAATTCAACCGACAATAAGTTCTATGTCAGGGAAAACGGGGTTTGGGTAACTTTTGCAACAGTCGCAGATCTTAATGATAAGACTTCGAATATCAAGGTTGACAATATTTCAATCATTAAAGACAATACAGGTGCCCTTTCGGCAAATGTAAATTCAGCTATTTGGAATGCAAACAGGCTTCAGGGTAATCCGGTTTCTGCTACTGCACCACTTACAGGTCAGGTTCTAAGCTGGAATGGAACTGCGTGGGTGCCGGCTACTGCGACTTCTGTAACTGCTCAAACGGTAACTGCAGCAGCACAACCTGCCATTACTTCTGTTGGTACACTAACTGGCCTTTCGGTGACTAATCCGATTGCAGGAAGTGTTACAGGTAATGCAGCAACAGCGACTAAACTGGCAACTCCAAGAAATATCAACGGAGTACCATTTGATGGTTCTGCAGATATAACCATAAATGCTGCGGCTGATGCAAATACACTTACAGGTACAACTCTGAATCCGAATGTTCTTACCTCATCGCTTACTTCAGTTGGTACACTAAGTGACCTTACTGTAACTAATCCGATTGCAGGAAGTATTACCGGTAATGCAGCCACAGCAACTGCTTTGGCTACAGCGAGAACAATTAACGGTGTTGCCTTTGATGGGACTTCAAATATCAATGTAGGTTCTACGAATGTACCGTTTACTCCTGCAGGAAGTATCTCTGCAAATAATGTTCAATCTGCTCTTGTGGAGTTAGATGGTGATATCGCGCTTAAAGCACCATTAGCCTCACCGACCTTCACAGGAACGGTAACACTTCCAAGCGGAACGGTAGCGACAACCCAAACCCCTAACAATAACTCAACTGCTGTGGCTACCACGGCATATGTTGATGCAGCGGCAGCAGCAGGAACACCTGATGCAACGAACCTTGCAGCAGGAAAGATCCAGTTAGCTGGCGATTTAGCCGGAACCGCAGCAGCACCAACGATTACTAATGCTGCCGTAATTGGCAAAGTGCTGACCGGCTATACCGCTGGAGCAGGCACAGTTGCAGCAACAGATAATATTCTCCAGGCGATCCAGAAAGTAGATGGCAATGTTGCACTGAAAGCACCACTAGCGAATCCGACCTTCACAGGCACGGTATCGGGTATCACTAAAACAATGGTGGGTCTGGGTAATGTGGATAATACAGCGGATGCAGACAAACCGGTTTCAAGTGCAGCTCAAACCGCCTTGAACCTTAAAGCACCATTAGCCTCACCGACCTTCACAGGAACGGTAACACTTCCAAGCGGAACGGTAGCGACAACCCAAACCC
>CAZGCG010000007.1:0-24798 GCA_964524205.1 uncultured Sphingobacterium sp.
CCATATATTTTTATAACCTTTCACACCTCTAAACGTAATAATTGGTTCCATTACCATGGAATTCTTCGTGTTTGAATTTCCGATTTTGTAGGTTACAGCCGAGTAAAAGATCGAAAAATTGGAAGTGCGAAAATAATCTGTATTAAAAAAATTCTTAAGATTAGGAATAGCCAATTGTATTTTAAGTTTATCATCGGTATATGCCATGCCATAATCCCCATCCAAAAAGTACTCTCTGCTATTATAATTACTTACTGAAGGATCACCTTGATTACCTACAATATCTTCAGTGCGTATTCTTTGGGTAAGCATACCTACAGAAAGACCAAGGTGTATCTGCTGGCCTTGATTTAGCGGCAGATGATAAGCAAGAGTAGCTACTGTGCGCAGGGAATTCATCAGCCCTTCCTTTTCCTTTGTTAAATTCAATCCCAGCCCTACCTTCCCTGTCTTGATAACACCTGTAAATATTTGATTTACAGGAGCACCGGGCACATCATTCCACTGAACCCGATTGCTCAAATCAAATCTATATCCTGAATCTATTCCAGCTGAAGCAGGATTACCCAAATATTGATTATGAAAATATTGCGCCCCAAGAGGGTAAAGCTGAGACCATGCCTGATTTGCCCCGAAAAAGCTGATCAGGAAAAGAAGGAATATCGATTTTAATAATTGCTTTATGTCTCTGACCACTTTTATATAAAATATACCAAAAAACACTATGCAAAAAGAGTGCTAATAATCGGGGAATATTGTTTAATCCTTGACAATGGTGATATAACCCTTTAACTTTTTAAGACCAAAGCCGAAATCGACGTAATAATAATATGTTCCTTCGGCCAGATAGCTCCCATTAATTGTAGCATCCCAGGAATTTGTGTAACCTTTTTTGTAAAATATTAGTCTCCCGGCTTTGTCATATACCCTCACTTCATTATCAGGATACATGTCTATATTTTCAATTACCCAGTTATCATTTATGCCGTCACCATTAGGAGACATAATATTTGCCGGCTGAAGGGTTATAAAATCCTCTATCACATTCAAAGTAATACTCTGAGTAGATATGCAGCCAAAAGAATTGGAAACTGTTACCTGATAGCTTGTATTTTGTGTAGGCCTGACCACTAACTTATCAGTGTTCTGCCCGCTGATGATACCAGGAGCATTCGCCCATACATAGCTATTTCCACCGCTTGCAATTAGTTCAACAGTTTGCCCTTTACTGATTGATACACCTGCGACGGAAGTGATGTTTGCTACAACTGCAGCATTAACGGTCAACCTAAACGTGCTTATATAGGAATCATTGCCCCCATTATCTGTTCCTCCATCATCTGTCAATGTCAATGTAATATTGGCAATTCCACTAAAACCTTCTTTCAGAGAATAGTTCAATACAGCATTTCCGCTACCTCTTGGGCTGATGTTTAGAGAATTAAACAGATTGGGGTTATCAGAGTCTACCTTTATTGTAACACTCTGAGCAGACTCAGGACCCGGGCTTATACCTGTCAGACTCACGGTTCCGGGAACTGATGTATTACAAACAGCCAGATTTGCTATTGCAGCAATTGTTGGAGGCTGGTTAATGTGAATCACTTTAACTGATAAAACTCTATCCTCCGATAATCCGTTTTGGTCTGTTGCACGTACCCTGATACTGAATATTTTATCCTGAGTTATACCAAATAGCTGAGCAATCCGTATTTCATTTCCTGCTATTATGAAGTTTGAATTATCTGTACTTCCTGCTCCTGAAACAAGACTAAATGAGTAAACAGCACCCGGGTTATTGGAGCTTGCATTTAAAGTTCCAACCAGAGTACCTATTTTGCTATTTCCATAAACCTGCAATGGAACCCAGTTTAAACTGATTGCAGAATTCTCTGTACTTACCAGTATATCAATAATCGAATTATTACTGCATGAATTACTGTTTTTAACTAAATAGCTTATCCTCGCTGTACCATTTGTTTTCCCTGCAACCATACCGGTGACAGGATCTACTGAGGCAATTGCAGGATTGCTACTACTCCATGCTCCACCCTGAACCGAAGCGGAGAGCTGAATTGTTTTATTGACATAAACCTCCTTTGGGCCACTGATCTGCGGAACTTCCGGTAAATCAATAACAGTGATTTTAATGGGATAAGCCGGTGCAGAGCAGGTGCTGTTTTTAATTGTTAAAGTCCCGGTATAAATTGCTGCTGGAGCATTAGCAGGTATATTCACAGCGAAAGAAGCTAAAGGTAAAGTTGTACCAGGGTCTACGTTAACAAAGCCTGCAGATAATGCAGGTTGATCCCAGGTGATACTGTAACTATTTGGATCGGCGCTAAGCGAGTTGAATGGTATGTCGGCTTTAAGGCTTCCCTTACATATTGATGGCATTTCACCGAGGACTAGTGATGGCACAGCATTTACCCTGATCTCGAATGGATATGAAACACTGCTTTTAAAGGCATTTTTTACAATTATCGTCCCGGAATAATTTGAAGAAGCAGCTTGTGTTGGGATCGCAATATTTATTGCAGATGAAGTTAAAACTGCATTTGTTACTGTATTGAATCCCGCAAGAGTTGCCGCAGCATTCCAGGTGATACTATAGCTATCAGGAGAACCGGTCGTGGCAGAATATGCCAGACTAATTGAAGCTATTCCTTTACAAACCGAAGGTGAAGTTCCCAGTAAAATTGTTGGCCTTGAAATTTCCCTTAAATTAATTTTTACGACCTGATTATTGCTGACATTCAAACCATCGCTAACAGCTAAGTTCAAATTAAAAGTCTGTATCGTTTCAAACTTCAATGAAGCTTGATTAAGGACACTTATTACTCCAGTAGCAGGGTTGATTGCAAAGGCATTACCAGAGTTGCCTGAAACTATTGTCCAATTTTGCAAACTAGAACCAGCATCACTGTCTGTTGCAAGTACTGTTCCAACTATTGTACTATTTGCACTGCTTTCTTCAAGCTCGAATACCTGATTCAGACTTATCACAGGCTTATTATCATTTAGATCAGTAACAGTCACACTAATTGTTTGATTAGTAGCATTGGTACCATCACTAGCCCTGACAATTACAACATAACTATTATTAGCATCTGTATCTGTTGGACTTTCAAAATCGGGAGCCACAACAAAACTCAGAATGCCTGTGGTACTGCTTATACTGAATTTTGCGGCATCAGCACCACCACTTATGCCATAAGTTGGTATTGTACCATCTGCATCAGAAGCTATAACTGTGCTAATTATGCTGCTATTTTCGGATATTGAGATGGCAGCTGTAGCAGCACCTCCGTTTGAACTGATAATCGGAGCGTTATCATTTGTGTTGAGAATTGTTATTGAGATCGTTTGTTCAGCATTATTTGTCCCATCACTGGCCCTTACTGTAACGATATATATATTATTGGCATCTGCATCGGCAGGACCTTCAAAATCAGGAGCTGCGATAAAGCTTAACACTCCTGTACTACTGTTTATGCTAAATTTTGCGGCATCTGCCCCTCCGTTCAGACTATAGACCGGCGTAGTGGTATCAGCATCAGTAGCAACAACCGTGGTAACAGAGCTAATGTTTTCAGATAATGATCTTGCGGCGGTAGCTCCACCCCCATTTGATGTAATTACCGGGATAAACTCATTGACATTGAGGATTGTTACATTAATCGTTTGATCAGTAGTATTGGTGCCATCGCTTGCCCTGACAGTTACTACATAAAAATTATTGGCATCTGCATCTGCAGGAGTTTCAAAATCAGGAGCTAGAATAAAATCTAAAACCCCGGTGGTGCTGTTAATGCTGAACTTCGCGGCATCTGCTCCTCCGTTAATACTATAGCTTAGGGTAGTAACCACGTCGGCATCAGTTGCGGTAATGGTAGAAACTGAAGCACCATTTTCAGAAATTGATATACTTGCTGAAACACCTCCTCCATTAGAAGTAATAAGCGGACTGAAATCATTAGCGATTTCACCAATAATAAAATCACTCAGAGAACTGATTCCATTTACCTGAATAGATGAGGTTGTTGCATCTGATACAGCAGGCCTTGTCCAAACTGAACCCGAATATTTACCAAGCCTCAGATTGCCTGGAATAATTCCTGCATCATTATCTGCGGTGTTCCAATTGAAGCTAATATCTGCAGTACTAAAGCTTACACCACTATTTGTTAAGGTCCAGTAACGGTTAATACTTTTAGCTGCTTTAATCCCTGAACTGGATATATTTGGATGTTCAGATGCAATACTGCTTCCCAGTACATTTCCTGCAACAGTTAAACCTGAGAATGTAAGAGTAAGCGGCGAATAATAATTCAGATCTCCGATTTCAAAAATCCCCGGATCAGTGTTAGAAAAATTTCTTTGCAAATTGCCATTTACCCAACCACTTCCTTGCCCGGCACCCGTTATAGTTGCACCTGCAGTTAGTATAAGTTTATTGCTGCCAGTATTTAATTTACCAGCACTAAAGAGAAGATTCGTTGTCAGACTCACATCCGCATTAAGTGAAACTCCACTGCTATTACTTATTGTCAGATTATTTAGAGATGATAAACTCGAAGGAATCGTTATCCCGGCACTGTTACCTCCAAACACCAATGATGATGTTGTATTCCCTGTTAAACTGTTCGGTGTTCCGGCAATTGCAGGTCCGTTTAAAGTAAGAATATTGGCACCTATACTCATAGTACCTGTATTTAAACTCAGGGTTTTGGCCACGGTAACATTCCCTGTAAGTGTCTGATCTCCTGAAGTATTACTCATCGTTAAGTTATTATAAACCAGAGGAGTTACTGACTGAGCGCCACCTGCAGCAGAGTATTCCACGGTTGAGGCGGTGCCCAAAACAATTGCAGGTGAATTTGCTGAGTTAATTGCAGCACTTACAGATCCGGAAAAACCCGATGTATTGGCAGTTTTGAATAAACCATTCACAGTAATTGTTGCTAAAGTAGCCGGCGAAATCACAGCTGTTCCAGCATTCATCACAGAACCTTCATAGATTGTTAATCCCTGCGAATTATTCATAGCAATATTAAAATCGCCTGTATTAAATAAACTACCTGTATTTGTATCCCCAACGAATAAATTACCCATTAAATTAAGTGTAGTAACTGGGCCGCTGAGGCTAGCTCCACCTGCACTTGTATTATTGATTCTCAAATTATTATAAGCACCGGCACTGAAAAAATTAATAGTTTGTGGGTCTGAATCAAGATAATTAACAATGCTTCCTGAACTTCCTGCAGTTAAGGTGGAGGAAAGCGCAGGTACAGTTAATGCTCCCTTTAAATTTAATACAGCTGCTCCACCAGACATATCTATAACCTTAGTTGCTGCGGCTGAAGTGGTGAAAGTAATCCCACCATTTGCGTTTAAGGTCCCGGTGGTCAGGGTAATTCTACCTATTCTGGAAGTAGTAACATTGGCACCAGCGAAGGTAATCAGACCTGAAACAGTCGCAGATCCTGAATTAATAATCCATGAATTATTTCTAACACTGGTTGTCGGCTGTCCAATATTCACACTACCATTTATGGTAAGTGCAGCGGATCCTGTATGCGTAAAAGAACTATTCAGACTCAATGAAACAAAATTCAATCCTGTCGATGTATTTGAATTATTCATGGTGATCGTAGCACCATTGGCAATACTGATTGTTGGAAAATCAGTTGATGCAGTTCCTCCTATAATTTTTGATACACCCGTAAATGAAACTGTTCCTGACCCTCCTGAGAATACACCTCCATTATTTGTCCAATTACCACCCACAGAAAGTGTTGTAGTACCTCCGGATAAACTCAAGGTTCGTCCGGTATTATTCAGGAGCACATTAAAAAATGTTTGAGTTAGGGCAGTTCCATTAATGTTCTGAGGACCAGAAGTATTATTAAAATTTACAGTACTATTGGCCGAAGTGAAGGTACCTCCGTTATTTGTCCAGTTACCTGCAATATTATGAGTAAAAGCACCACCGGTAAATACAGTTCCTGCACCGAGAATCACATTAGCTCCAACAGTTATTGAAGCCAAAGCTGTTGCAGAGGCAGTACCAGAAAAGGTAAAATTTCCCAATATATTCAAGGCAAGCGCAGGTAACGTTTTTGCCCCGCTGACACTCAATGTCAGTGCGCCGATATCTCCCAATCCTCCATTCACAGTCTGAGCACCAGCACCTGCAAAATCAAGCGTCATGCTGCTTAAGGTATTGGTTGAAAATTTATATTGATTCAGGTAATCAGCCGCTGCAGCAATTCTGGTTATCCTGATTGTGCCATTGCCGGTGATTGTACCCGCTGCGCCGGCATTATTTATTACTATGGTTGCACCCGGATTTAATATGCTTCCGGTTCCGTTCATATTTAAAGTTCCGGCAATATTGGCATTGGTATTTACCGAAACTGCTGCTAATGTATTTGAAACGGTCAGGTTATTAAAGCTGGTTGCCGAACTTCCGGCAATTGCCTGGGCAAGAATTCCATCCAATACCACTGTCCCGCCACTATGAACAAATGTTGAATTATTTGTCCAATTCCCACCAGTATTCAGCATAGTCCCTGACGTGAATGTCCCTGCTGTTAAAGTTAGAAAGCCATTAATATCAAGAGTATTTGTAAAGGTGAAATTACCCTGGGTTTGTGTGAAATTATTCACTGTCAGTGTTGTATTACTTCCGCCAACACTCAAAAGAGTCAAAGCTGTTTTATTGACAATAACATTGTAGAAAGTTTGACTTAATGCGTTCCCATTAATCAATTGAGCACCTGTTCCTGTAAAGTTTAAAGTGTTGGTACCTGGTGTAAAGCTGCCTCCATTATTTGTCCAATCGCCTCTGGCTGTCAGATTAGTTCCGGCAGTCAGATTTCCAGCTGTCAGTAGTGTATTTCCATTTATTGTAAAAGCTGCAGGTGCAGTAAAATCACCGAGAGTCATGGTCAGATCATTTACTGTCAGTGTAGTTGTACTGCCTCCGGTGTTTAATAAACTGCTTCCACCCTTATTCACAATTAGATTATAAAAGGTTTGAGTAGTTGAAGTTCCGTTTATGGATTGTGCTCCTGAGCCATTAAAATTAACCGTATTGGTGCCTGGAGTAAATATTGCGGCGGTTGCTTTTGTCCAGTTGCCCGCAACATTGGTTGTTGTACCGGCTGTAAAGGTTCCTGCAGTAAAGACCGCGTTTCCAGCAATCGTGAAAGTTGCCGGAGGAGTGAAATTCCCAAGTGTTTGGGTAAAATTATTTACATTCAGGGTAGTAATACTTCCTGCTGTACTCAATAAATTTGCCGCAGTCTTATTTAGAATGAGATTATAAAAACTTTCGATGGTATTGGTACTGGTGATTGCTGAGGTAGTTCCAGTAAAACTTACCTGACCATTATTGTGTGCAAAATTTCCACTATTGTTCCATTCACCGGATATCGTCATCGCCGAAGGACCGGTAAGTGAACTACCTGAATTGATCGTAATATTTCTAAAAGTAATCGGAACTGATCCGGCGATTGCCTGGGTTACACCATTAAAGGTAACCGTTCCAACACCGGCAGTAAATACCCCACCGTTGTTTGTCATGTTTCCGCCAATAAATATAGATGTTCCGGCGGTAAGAGTACCACTTGTTAAGGTCAGATTCCCATTGATATTTAAGGTAGCCGGAACGGTCAATGCCAGAGTTTTGTTGACATGCAAATGGTGGAAAGTCTGGTTCACATCTGTTCCGTTTATTGCCTGAGCAACTGTCCCGGTGAATGTAACAGTGCCTGCCCTTTGTAAAAAAGTTCCACCATTATTAGTCCAGTTCAACCCAAGTGAAATATCATAGTTTCCGCTATTACTTGCATCCAGAATCGCACCTGAACTGATAGTTACTGTATTCTGTACAACCAAATTACCTCCCGCAGTTGCCCCAGCTGTGTTCGTAATATTCAAAAAACCATAACCAGGAGCCGCAACCGGGTAAATAACCTGGGCCGTGGCACCCGAATAGGTAATTACACTGGCTGAACCCAGAGTGACAGTAGCAAACCCGGTAGGAAAAGCACCCTGCAAAAGAAAAATCGCAGTAGCAGAATTAGCTACCGAAAAAGTACCCCCATTTCCATTACAGGTAAACAGGCCAATGTCAAGGGTACCAGCAGTAATTGTCAGATTATTTGCAATGGAAGTATTAATCAGAAGAGTAGTCTTACCTGCCAATCCGTTTTCAATCAGATTATAAAATGTAGTACTATTTGCACCTCCGAGAGTTTGCTGGGTAGTTCTTGTAAAGGTTACGGTACCACTATTGTGAATAAAAGCACCATCATTTACCCAGTTTCCGGAAATACTTATTATCCCGGAAGAAGCTGTGATGGTACTTGTGGGATTTATTGTGAAATGGTTAAAAGTATGATTGGATGAACCACCGATTGCCTGAGCAGTTCCATTAAAATTAACGGTCCCTGCACCGGCAGTAAAAGTACCGCCATTATTGGTCCAGTTTCCGGCGGCATTAATCGTTGCTCCTGCTATCAGGATGCCGGCTGTTAATAAAGTATTGCCGTTAACATTAAATGTTGCCGGCGGAGTAAATGATCCTAACGTATTTGTAAAATCATTTACAGTGATAGTGGTAGTACTTCCTGTAATTGTCAGTGCAAGAGATTTATTGACAACCAGATTATTATAAACCTGACTTACAACTGTACCGCCAATTGTTTGCGCAACAGTGCCTGTGAAAGATAAAGTGCCACTATTATGAGTAAAAGCAGCGCTGTTTGTAAAATTACCTTTTAAATTTAAATTCCCTGAAGTAGAGACCAGGGTACCGGCACTTAATGTAAGGCTGCTTATTGTCACATCATTAGAACCAAAACTTAGTGTACCATTTCCTGCTTTAGTTATACTGAATGTACTACCTGAAATTGTACCGGCTGCGGTCAGGTTATTTGCTGTAATAGTTGCTATAACACTTGCGCCTAAAGTAATTGCTCCGGTACCCAGATTTAAATCGTTCAATCCGGTAAAAGTAAAGCTGCCATTCCAGGCCATAGGATAATTCAGAGTGCTTATACTGCTACCTGAAGTATTATTTATTGTACCAGCCGTTATCGTAAAGGTCCCACCCACAGCACCCAATGCCTGTGCATGATTAATATTGAGTACACCGGCACTTAAAGTTGTACCACCGGAAAAGGTATTAGCGGAACTCAGCGTCCAGGTACCTGCTCCAATTTTTGTTAGAGTACCTGTTTCTGTTCCAATGATGCCCGACATTGTTCCAATACCTGCCCCACCCAGCGTTAAGCCGAAACCTGATCCGGTGATGGTACCGGGATTAGTGATATTGAAACTGACAGCTGCAGTGCTTGCTATAATGCTGGATGCAGATTCAAGCGTGATCAGACCTGAATAATCTGCACTCAATGTCGCTGAACCATTTATCAGTGCACCGGCAGCTGCAATTCCGGTACCATTTAAAGCAAGTGGTTCAGAAGTGGAAAGTGTAAAACCATTCACATTCAGAACCGCTCCGGTATTTACTGTAGTTCCTCCGGCTATGGTGCCTAAAGGTGAATTTGTCCCATCGCCCGCTGCGCCTAAATTAATGGTTCCTGCATTTATTGTGGTTGAACCCGTATAAGTACTTAGCCCTGATAGGGTAAAAATCAAAGTCCCTGCTTTTACAAGGTTCAGTGTTCCCGATCCATTCTGTATAATTCCTGAAAAAGTAGTACTTGTATTATTCCCACCCGTGGTCAGTGTCAAACTTCCTGCCTGACTGCTGGTAACCGTTCCTGCGCCGGCAAGTGAACCGATGGTTGCATTAAATCCATTCAGGTCAAGGGTTGAAGTCACCGTAACAGCACTGCTATTGGAAATCCCAGCGTTATTGGCTCCTACTTTTAGAGTACCAGCACTAATCGTGGTGGCTCCCGTATAAGTACTGGCACCTGAAAGTGTCCATGTTCCGGTACCGGCTTTTGTTATTGTTCCGATCCCTATTCCGATAATACTTGCTATGCTTCCGTTTCCGGCGCCACCCAGGGTGAGGGCAAAAGCACCAGTAATCGTGCCCGTATGGGTCAGGTTAATATCTCCTGCATTTGTGGCTATGGTTGATATGGCTCCAATGGTGACCAAACCACTATAATCAACCGCTGTTGCCGAACTATTGGTCAATGCGCCTGCCGCACTGATTCCTGTACCTCGTATCGTTATAGCTTCTGCCGTAGCCAGAGTGAATCCGTTCAAATCAAGTGCTCCGGCTGTGATATTAACACCATTCGCTACAGTCCCCAGAGGTCCATTTGTCGCATTCCCAGCAGTACCCAACCTGAGTGTTCCTGCTGTTATTGTAGTTAAACCTGTAAACTCATTATCAGCAGATAAGGTCCAGATTCCAGTGCCTATTTTAGTTAAAGTTCCAGCTCCCGTTCCAATGATACTTGATATTGTTCCGTTTCCGGCTCCTCCCAATGTCAGGCCGAAGCCTGATCCTGCAATGGTGCCGGGATTAGTGATATTCAGATTTCTGGCTGCAGTGGTTGCTACAATGCTGGATGCAGACTCAAGGGTGATCAGACCTGAATAATCTGCACTCAATGTTGCCGAACCATTTATCAGTGCACCGGCAGCTGCAATTCCGGTACCATTTAAAGCAAGTGGTTCAGAAGTGGAAAGTGTAAAACCATTCACATTCAGAACCGCTCCGGTATTTACTGTAGTTCCTCCGGCTATGGTGCCCAAAGGTGAATTTGTCCCATTACCCACGGCACCCAAAGCAATAGTTCCTGAATTAATTGTTGTTAATCCTGTATAAGTGCTTAGGCCAGAAAGGGTAAAAATTAAAGTTCCTGCTTTTACAAGGTTTAGGGTTCCTGATCCATCCTGTATAACTCCTGAAAAAGTGGTACTCGTATTATTACCACCTGTTGTCAGGCTTACACTTCCCGCCTGACTGCTGGTAATTGTTCCTGCACCTGCAAGTGAACCGATGGTCGCATTAAATCCATTAAGGTCAAGTGTAGAAGTCACCGTAACAGCACTGCTATTGGAGATCCCCGCGTTATTAGCGCCAATCTTTACAGTTCCTACACTGATGGCAGTTGCTCCAGTATAGGTACTGGCGCCTGAAAGTGTCCAGGTGCCAGTGCCACTTTTTGTAATCGTACCGATTCCTATTCCAATAATACTAGAAATACTTCCATTTCCCGAGCCACTCAAAGTAAGCGCAAATGCACCGGTAATCGTGCCAGTATGGGTTAAATTCAGATCTCCTGCATTCGTGCCAATGGTTGTGATAGCACCAAGAGTAACTAAACCACTGTAGTTCACAGCAGTTACTGATGAATTTGTCAAAGATCCGGAAGTTATTCCTACACCTCTCAGGGTGATTGGCTCAGCAGTAGCCAAAGTAAATCCATTAAGGTCTAGTGCGCCTGCGGTGATATTAACCCCATTAGCAACAGTCCCCAGAGGCCCATTTGTCGCGTTCCCGGCTGTACCCAACCTGAGCGTTCCTGCTGTTATTGTGGTTAAACCAGTAAACTCATTATCTGCTGACAGCGTCCAGATCCCAGCGCCTATTTTCGTCAAAGTACCTGATCCGGTGTTAATCAAACTTTGCATGGTACCATTTCCCGTTCCTCCGAGAGTCAGGCCGAAACCCGCACCAGTAATGGTTCCTGTGTTGATTACCATACCACCAGCTGCGGTTACAATACTTGATGCTGAGGCGAGGGTTATTGTACCAGTATAGCTAGAGCTAAGGGTGGTTGAAGTATTATTCAAAGCACCTGCAGATGCGATACCAGTCCCATTTAATGTTAGTGCTTCAAGCGTCGAAAGACTAAACCCAGCCAGATTTAAAGCGGCTCCGGTATTAACAGTTGTACCTGAGGCTATTGTCCCCAGAGGTGAGTTTGTGCCATTACCTGCAGAACCCAGTGTAAGTGTACCTCCACTAACTATTGTAGCACCAGTATAGGAATTAAGTCCTGTAAGGATCATAATTCCGGTTCCTGCTTTCGTTAAACTTAAAGTTCCGGATCCATCCTGTAATAAGCCTGTGAAGGTTGTAGTTGCAGCATTATTTCCACCAGTAGTCAAAAGTATTGCACCGGCAGATGTGCTGGTCACTGTTCCTGCACCAGCCAAAGAGCCAATAGTTTCTGAAAAACCATTCAGATCAAGTGTTCCTGTAAGTGTAAGTGCTGTGATATCAGGTAAAATATTAGCCGCATCCAGCTTTATTGTTCCGGTACTTATGGTCGTAGCTCCGGTATAGGTACATGCCGTACTAAGAGTTAAAGTCCCTGATCCTGATTTTGTCAATGAGATGACCCTGCTTCCATTTTGTATGATCCCGCTAAAGCTGGTGCTGGTATTATCTGTTCCGATCGTCAAAAGCCTGTTGGCGGCGCCATCGCTTGTTATTGTACTGCTTCCTTCCAGACTTCCAACAGTGGTTGCCCCATCGAGATTAAGTGTACCTGAAGTCAGTGTCAACCGCCCCGTTGCAGCTGTAGCACCCGAAAAAGTGGTCACTCCCGAGGCTTTATTGATGATAATATTTCGATAAGTGGCGCCTCTTATTGATTGGGAACCGGTACCATTCAAAGTCAGGGTACTGGTTCCGGCTGTAAATGTTCCGGTACCGGTAAAGTCTCCCCCCAAATTGATAATTGAATTTCCTGTGCATGTAAACCCATTTTCGGTTGTAGCACCAGGCATAGCGATCGTACCACTGACAGTTAAGGATCCAGTTGTTATCGTTAAATTATTATCTCTTGTTGCTGTTGTAGTATTGACAAAATTCAAATTGGCACAGCTTACTATTCCGGTTCCTATTGCTATAGTTTGAACCCTGCCATCGAGAGAAGGATCAGAATATGAAATATCACCAGTTACATCAAGTGTGAATGCTCCGGAAATATTGAGGGCACTACTAGCTGAATTAGAAGCAAAGCTTATAGAACTGCACTCCGCTCCGGTAGCATTTATTGTTACTGTAATACCCGAATTGATTGTTACAGATTCAGCGGCAGTTGGTACGGCAGCCCCTCCCCAGGTTGCAGTGTCATGCCAGTTACCACTAACGCTTGCTATACGCTGGGCCAACAAATCAGCTCCTGCAAAAAGGAATAAAAATACCAGCAGCCCAATCTTTTTAATTAGACCCGGATTTTTACATTGCAGAAATTGTTTTTCGTGCATAGAAATTCACTAGCTGGATAAGACATTATTATAAAGCAAAAGTCAAGCCATATAATTTTTAATATTATTTACGTTTAAAGCAATTAAATGATGATTTAAATAAAAACAGGATGCGATTGTGGCAAAAATTACCCAAAAAGGGTAAATATTTCCTCAATGGTATTATATTTCAACCACTCTGTATTATTAGAAATTTAACAATAAGTTAATTAATTGATTTTATGCTTTATCCGGGAAGAAAGAAGTTTTTTATGCTTATATTGATAAAAAACATAAAAAATCATCACTTTATAAGAGAACCAACGTATACAGTCAATAAATAACTTTACAGTCATGGAAACAAATTACCTCATCATAGCACTGGTTTTGATAGCTGCGGCATTCGTGCTATTCCTTCTTATCCGTAAGAACAGAAAAGACCAGAAGGAATTTGAACAGAAAATGAATCAGGAAAGCATTGATCCTGAACATCATAAAGAAGAAAAAATTTAAATTAACCTCAAGGAGATAAGCAATTAACCAAACTCTTTAAAATTGAATCTCCTTTAACAGATATTTTCAGCTCAGTAATTAATTACATCATTTGAACTGAATTTATCTTATGTTTATATATTCTACTGGCAGCAAAGTTTTAACATATACTATCCTTTATGGATCGTCGTAGTTTTTTATCTGCAAAGACAAATTCCAAAACTGATATAGCTTTTAAGTCCCGTACCTTTACTGGACTATCTTCTTTTTTCCCTCCATTTGGCAGACAGGAAATCATCCATTTGTTAAAGCGTACTTTATTTGGTGCTAAACAGGCTAACATAAATATGCTAAGTGGTAAAACTCTGTCTGAAGGACTGGATTTATTACTGAATGCTGAGATAGTACCTCCTCCTCCGCTTAATAACTACAACGACACTAATTTTACAGACCCCAACGTTCCTGCAGGTCAAACCTGGGTAAATGCAGTGTATGACGGGAATGCAAATAGTCGCAGATATACTTCATTTAAGTCGTGGTGGACTGGTCTTATGATCAACCAAGGCACTTCAATCCACGAAAAAATGATCCTCTTCTGGCATAATCATTTTGCTACAGAAACTCTGGACATTGGGGATGCACGCTATGTTTACAAACATCATATGTTGCTCAGAAAATATGCTTTAGGCAATTTTAAAGAGTTTGTAAAAGAAATAACCATTGATCCTGCTATGTTAAGGTACCTGAATGGTTATCTAAACAATAAAAATTCACCTGATGAAAACTATGCCCGTGAATTGCAGGAACTTTTCACCCTTGGAAAGGGTCCTAAATCAAATTATACCGAAGGGGATGTAAAAGCAGCTGCGAGAGTTCTAACAGGCTATACCGTAAATGCAACAACAATAGCGTCCGTATTTGATCCCAACAGACACGATACCAGTATCAAACAATTTTCTTCATTTTATAATAATACAATAATAACCGGAAAATCAGGTGCAAATGGAGCGGGAGAGACAGATGAGCTAATTAATATGATCTTTCTCCAAAATGAAACAGCTCTTCATATTTGTCGTAAATTATATCGCTTCTTTGTCTATTATGAAATTGATGAAGCAACAGAACTTAATGTAATTACCCCGATGGCAAATCTTTTCAGGACAAGCAATTATGAAATAAAACCTGTCCTTAAGGTACTTTTTAGTAGTGAACATTTTTTCGACCCTGTAAACAGAGCTGGTTTGATAAAGAGTCCGGTTGATTTATGCATCGGACTAATCAGAGAATTCGGTATGTTATTCCCGGATGCTTCAGACTATGTTAATCAGTATTTTATGCATGACTATATTCGTACACAAGCATCCAATATGCAGCAAAATATTGGTGATCCACCAGGGGTTTCAGGCTGGTCTGCATATTACCAGGAGCCACAATTCCATGAACTATGGATTAATGCAGATACTCTGCCAAGAAGGAATCAATTTAGTGATATAATGATTGGTAACGGATATACAAGAAACGGAAAGAAGATTAATATTGATATTCTGGCCTTTGCCAGTACCTTATCTGACCCTGCCAACCCAAATACACTAATAAATGAAAGCCTGGAAATACTCTTTGCAATAGATATTACCCAACAAGTTAGAGAATTTTTAAAAAGTATTTTATTATCAGGGCAAACATCCGACTCCTACTGGACAGATGCCTGGGTTACATACAAGGCCAATACAAGCAATACGAGTAACAGGAACATTGTATTAAATCGCCTTCAGTCCATGTTCAAGTATCTAATGAATCTTCCTGAATATCAGCTATCATGAAGCGGAGGGATTTTATACGAAGCACGGCACCAGCAGGCATTGTCTTCCCTGCCTTGATTAATGGCTTCACATTTAAGGCTTTTGCCGAATCTCCATTGGTCTCGGCACTCACTCAAGCTCCAACAGAAACGGATCATGTATTGGTTATTATTCAACTGAACGGAGGTAATGATGGCTTGAATATGGTTATTCCGATTGACCAGTATGATAATCTTGCCATTGCCCGTTCAAATATCATTCTTCCGAAAAACAAGATCCTCAAACTAAACGGAACTAGTTTTACAGGTCTGCATCCCTCAATGACCGGAATGCAAACGCTTTTTAACCAGGAAAAGCTTCAGATCATCCAATCTGTAGGTTATCCGCAGCCAAACTTCTCCCATTTCAGGGCAACAGATATCTGGCTCAGTGCTTCTGACTCAAACCAGACTATAAACTCAGGCTGGGCAGGGCGTTATCTGAATGAAGAATACCCGAATTACCCGATGGGCTTCCCAAATACGGTTATGCCCGATCCTCTTGCTATACAGATTGGTTCATTTGTCTCACCCGCCATGCAAGGTCCGGCAGTAAATATGGGAATGGCTATTTCAGACCCTGTCAACTTTTACAACCTGATCAATGGAATTCAGGGCAATGCACCAAATACCCGCGGAGGGAAAGAGCTGACCTATATCCGTCAGATCGCTCAGCAAACACAGCAATATGGAAGTGTCATAAAAGCCGCTGCAGCGAAAGTTACCAAGCAGTTTGCAGGATATCCAACAGGAAACAGCCTTGCAGACCAGTTAAAAATCGTGGCCCGATTAATCGCAGGTGGATTAAAAACAAGAATTTATATGGTTAGCCTGGGAGGTTTTGATACACATGCTCAACAGGTAAATGCAACAGCAAAGGAAACCGGTAATCACGCAAACCTGCTTCAAAAAGTCTCAGAAGGAATAAAAGCCTTTATGGATGATCTTGACTTTCTGGGTGCACAGAAACGGGTCATCGGAATGACTTTCTCCGAATTCGGCAGGCGCATCAAATCAAATGGCAGTGGTGGTACAGATCATGGTGCAGCTGCTCCTCTGTTTGTATTTGGACATTATGCTCAGAATGACGTTATCGGAAAAAGTCCGACAATTCCTTTAATTACCAATACCGGAGATAATGTACCGATGCAGTATGATTTCAGATCAATCTATGCTTCTATCCTTCAGCAATGGTTCTGCGTCCCGGAGAGTACACTTGAGAATGTGATGCTCAAAAATTTCCAGAATATTAATGTGATTAAAAAATCAGCGCCATGTATGTCTACGAGCCCTGAGATTATCAATATAAATGCCGGAAAAAATCTGATCAGCAATTACCCGAATCCATTCCAAACCTCAACTACAATATCATACGAGAGCTTTGGCGGACATACATTAATCCAGGTATTTAATACCGAAGGAAAACTAATTAAGACTCTGGTAGATATGGAGATTGGTGCTGGGAATCATAAGGTTACTTTCGAAAATGAAGGATATTTACCTGGTGTATATTATGCAAGATTACAGAATAATACCATTCAACAAATCAGGACCATGTTATTGGTGAGATAAAAAACACTACTACAAATAAATCATATCACATTTCCAGCGGATAAAATTGCCTGAATTTTCATAAATTGCAAATACTGGATCATAATGCAGCCGCGAATAAACATAACCTAAATTTTTAACATTTAAATCTGATGGAGCTTAGTAACTTAGAATTTTGTCCGGCAAAAAAAAATCCAGATTTAGAAATTAATTATTCTCTGATTCTTAGAGGGCTACTCTGTTTCATCGTTTTATTTTTTCTAATTACGATCAAAATTTCAGCACAGGAAACCGAAAGTTCAGATGAACTTTTCACTAAGGCCAGAAAACTCGCTTTCGACGACAAGAATTATACAAAAGCCATAGCATTAACCAAACAGGCCTTAAAGCAGAGTCCTGATTATGCAGATATCAGAATATTTTTAGGCCGCTTGTACACATGGACTGATAAACCTGATAGTGCCAGGATTGAATTCAAAAAAGTTCTCGAAAAAAATCAAGGCTATGAAGATCTCTACCTCGCCTATGGTTCATTGGAATACTGGAACAATAATTCTGAGGAGGCCTTTAAAATTGTTTCTGAGGGATTAAAATACAACGAAAAATCAGAAAGCCTGCTTTTGCTCGGCGCGAAAATATTTTTGGATCTGCGTAAATTTGAGGAAGCGAATATTACCTTAAGACATCTGCTAAAACTAAATCCAAATTTTACTGAGGCACGTGCACTGGCAGGTTCTACAGGAAATATTGGATCAAAAAATAAAATTGGCTTCAGTTATGACTATGTATATTTCGACAAGCAATTCGATGATCCCTGGCATTTAGGAAGTATTGATTATAGTAGGCAAACAGGAATTGGTTCCTTAACTGCAAGAGTAAACTTTGCTAACCGATTTAAGACTAACGGCACGCAGTTCGAACTTGATTTCTACCCAAGAATATCCGAGACCTTTTATGCCTATGTGAGCGGAGGATATTCTGGCAATGTTGGGGTATTTCCTGAATACCGTGCAGGGTTTTCTTTATATGCAAATCTGCCATCAGCATTCGAGGCAGAGGCAGGCTTCAGGATGCTTAGTTTCAGCGACCAGACCTGGATATACACAGGCTCTATTGGCAAATACTATAAAAGCTTTTGGTTTAATCTGAGAACATTCCTTACACCCTCAAATAATTCAATCTCACAGTCGGTAGCATTCAGCACACGTTATTATTTTGGAGGAGCCAATGATTATCTGAGTTTTGGAATCGGCACCGGCCTCTCGCCCGACAATCCAAGAAATAACCTCCTTTATAATAATGGTAATACCTATAAGCTGAAGTCAAATAATATTTCTTTAGGATATCGCAAAAGTATTAAAACAACAAATATCCTGTTCTTTAAAGCCTCTCTCGAAAATCAGGAATATATCCAGAATACCAGGGGAAATCAGTTAGAATTAGGGATTGGATACATGAAACAATTCTAATATGTTCAGAAAGTTCATATACCTTATCATTCTGATTTGTTTCACCCCCCTGATCATGTGGTTGCTTTGGTTTTTAACACCTAAAACCAAACTGGTGGCTGCAATCATCGATAAAACAGTTTTAACAAAAGCCGGACAAGAGCATAGCTCACTATATTGGATTTTGAATCAGGAGCGATATACCAAAACCAGTAAAAAATCATATACCATTGACCGTGATTACTTTGGATTTTTCCCTCTTGAGGATGAAAAGTTTAAACTTAAAGGTCTTGAAAGGTTTTCAGATAAACAGGTCAATCAATTGAGCATAGATGCCGATCTGGTTTATTTTACTGATACCTATGGAATCTATAATAATGAGTGGTTTCAGAAAAAGAACATTAATGAACGATCGGGAATGCTTTATGGCGGATTGAGTAAGAATGATGTTGCTTTAGCCCGATTAATGAAAGACAAGAAAAAACTGGTCATTGCCGAATTTAATACCATTGGTGACCCCACAGATTCAGCTGCCAGAGCAGGCTTTGAGAATGAGTTTGCCATCAAATGGACAGGCTGGACTGCAAGACATTTTGAGAGTCTTGACACCACCATAAATATGGAACTGCCTCGCTGGCTGATCAATAATTACAAAAAGCAGCACCAAAACCAATGGCCATTCAAAAAAGCAGGGATTGCCTTTGTAAGCAATAATGACAGAGTGGCCATACTCGAAGAAGGAGTTCATCTGAGCAACCCGATGCCACATATTCAAACCAGTTTACAGGGGCAGAGAGAGTTTGGTTTACCTCCCGATATTAAATATCCCTTTTGGTTTGATGTTATTGAATACGATCCAAAGGTTAATCAATCTGCAGCAAATTTTAAGATCAGCATGAATGATCGTGGATTGGCAGAACTTAAAAGACAGGGAATTCCTCCTGTTTTTCCCGCTATTACCTTTCATAAAGGCGAGGATTACCTCTTTTATTACTTTTCCGGAGATTTTTGTGATAATCCTGTCTCCATTAACTCCTCATATTTTAAAGGAATTAATTATTTAAAATGGATGTTCTATGATGACAGAAATCCAATGGAAAGGCATAGTTTTTTCTGGAATTATTACCGGCCACTCATAACTAATATTCTTGAAGAGTATTCAGCAAAAAAAAAGTAAGCCTGTTTTTATTTTGGCAGCGTATAGTTTTTATACAAGCTATCGGGAATAATTTTACCACCATTCACAATTACTGCGTTTCTTTTCTTGAAGAGGTTAAATTCATTTAACAAATGATTCTTTTTGGCAGCATCATTAATCCTTTCTTCATCCATGCCTGGATTTAGGCGAAAGAGATCATTTCCGTTCAGATGGTATTCTCCAATCACAAAATCTAAAATATCTGTTTTATTTTGCATTAAAGGTATTCTATGCAAATTCCGGAAGTTCCTTCCTGTATCCAAACCCTCACCTATCCAGCTATTTATAGAAGGGAGCTTTATTTTATGATTACTTTTCAAATAAGCCAGAACTGTTGGTGGTAAATCAAAATGACTTGAGATTGAGGAAAAAACTGCTGTCCTTTTGAGTAAGGGGGAATAAACAATCATTGGTACATGATACCTGTCAATTTTTGTACTCATTGGTATTTCCGGCATCCTATGATCACCTGTAATTATAAAAATGGTGTTTTCATAATCTGGACGCTTTTTATATTCTTTGAAAAACATCTGTACCGCATCATCCATATAAAGAATACTTGCATATTGATCTTTGTATTTCTTATAAAGCTGTTTCCTGGATTCATCAAACTTTAGCGAATTCATCTGTTTTTCCAATACCTGAGCATACTTCTCAGATTCATTAATGATAAAAGGATTATGAGTCGAAACAGTCAGTATTACACTAAGTTGAGGTTTTAGATTCTGAGTAATTGTCCGACTGGAAAGGAAATATCTGAAAAGTTCTTTGTCATTATATCCCCAGCTAAAACCATTTATTGAAGGTAACTTCAGATATCCGGAAGGAAATGTCTTTTCATCCCTGATTTCATCCACATGATTTGCCTGAAGGAACTGCCTCATACGATCAAAATTAGCATCTCCTCCATAGTAGAAAGATGTCTGATAACCATTAAACTTGAGCAGGTTCATTAAAGAAAGCTGATCTGGCATTTTTCCAAGATCCAGAAATCCATTTTTTCCGAATGGTAAAGAACCCAAAATAGAGGGTAATACTGCAAAGGTACGACCTCCCTGACTTAACATATTTCTCCAGAAAAGGCTTTGTTCAGAAAGTGAATCCAGAAAAGGGGTAAAACTACCCAGATATGCACCGTCATTTGAATAGGCTCTTCCAAGACCTTCAACAAGTATGATCACAATATTTGGCAGACTCTCCTTGGCTTGAAAAAATGGGGACAAGACATCCTGAGAAGCATCTTTATGTAAAAAGGGATAATTTACCTCATCTACATATTCAAAATTTATGGCTCCTACATCTTTATCATCAAAATCACCAATATAATTTTCAGAATATATATCAATTTCAAATTTCTCAGGAAAAAAATGAGCATAGGTAGCAGAGAAAAAATAATCCGACTTATTTAAGATTAAACTATTTTCAAAATCTGATTTAAAATTTGGTCTTCCAACGAGATCAGACGTTTCGGTCAGAAGGATTATTATCGACATGACAAGAAGAAAAAGAGCTTGAAACCTATTTAGTTTGATCCGATGAGATATAAAATGTAAAGCAGCTATAATTCCCGAAATCAGAACAATAAAAATGCTGATTGATAATATATTTACGCCTCCGGATGCTCCAAGTGTTTGCTTGATATCCTGTATTGAATAACTGTATAGATCAGCTCCCAAGAGTACGAGTGAGGTGTTAAAATATAACAAAAGCCCTAACTGAACAAGAGATAGTAACACAATCAGTATCTGAAAGACCAATCTGGCAAACCTTGCAGAAATGAAATATATCGCTGTAAAAATGATGAAAAAGATGAATAGCAATTTCAACCAGTACAAAAAATTTAACAATGTACTCCATGCCAGAATTTCGAAGAAACCCGATTTCAGACCATGCGAAATATTATTGAAAATACTTTCAAATACACTGAGCAGTAAGATAATAATAAGCCAAAGAATAGCAATACCAGCAAAAGCCTGACAGGAATTATAAAATTTACTAAGAATTCGATTCTCTGCTTTTTGGTTTTCTTCCATGATCTTTATTTTTTTGCACCCGACAAACCAGCCCTTGTCATTTCACCCCAGGAGGATTTCTTCCTCAAAAAATCAATATTTCCCATAATAGCCGACCAGACTCCAAATGGGTGCAAAATTATAGGCTCCAAAATAGCGGTTAGTAATAATCTGATCATATCCCTGGGCTCTTTATATTGATTATAGGTTCTTACCTCCATCAGAATTGCAAACACTGAGTACAATACCCCGAAAGAATAAATCATAAACAAAAGGGAAAGGAAGTGTGTAAAATTCACCAATCCCAATATAAAAGATAAAATAAAATAAATTATTCCCAGAAACTCAATAATAGGTGCAAGAAATTCAAAAAAGAACCAATAGGGATAGCTTAACATCCCCATTAAATGATACTTAGGATTAAAAAACATCACCTTATGAATCTTTAGAGTTTCAATGGTACCGCGGGTCCATCGGTTTCTCTGCCTTCCCAATATTTTAAAATCTGAAGGTGCCTCTGTCCAGCAAAGCGGATCCGGTATAAAACTAACCCTGTAAGGCAGTTTCATCTCTTCCATATACCTCCGCATTCGTACAACCAGCTCCATATCCTCTCCAACTGTTTTATGATTATAACCGCCACATTTTATCGCAATCTCTTTATCAAATGCTCCAAAGGCTCCGGAAATAAGCATCAAACCGCCCAAACGGCTCCAGGCCATTCTACCGAGCAGAAATGCCCGGATATATTCTAAACTCTGCATACGCGGCAATAATTGATGAGGCAGATGTACTTTTATCAAGCGTCCATCAGCAATCTTACAACCATTGGCAATTCTAACCACTCCACCCGTTGCAATCACCCTATGGCTTGCAGATTCAAGAAAAGGTTTCACAAGCTTTAAGATCGCATCCTGTTCAAGGATACAATCCACATCAATGCAAACTATATAATCGTTTTTCGAAACATTGATACCAACATTAAGTGCATCTGCCTTCCCCCCATTCTCCTTGTCGACTACAATGAGCTTACTGTATATAGGATTCCTGCTCTTATATACTCCACGAATGGGCTTGGTAGAAAGTCTCTCATCAACAAAATGTGCTGATTTATAAAGTTCATAAGCCGGAATAAGCTTTTGTAAAGTATCATCCTTACTACCATCATTGATAATGATTACCTCCAGATTACTGTAATAAATTGAAAGCAGAGAACGGACATTTTCAATAATATTTGCACCTTCATTATAGGCAGGAGCAAGAATACTGATATGGGGTGCATCGGCAGAGTTAGCCAGCAAACGATAATTTGTAAAACTATTTTTATTAAGGTATTTTCTAAGCTCACCTATCGAATAAAGTCCGATAAAAATGTATCCACTAATCAGAAACAAAGAAAAAGACAGAAGAAAAGTTGTAAAAACAGTAATAATTATGTCTATCCAGTTCATTTCGCTTCCTCTAGTATTTGTTCTATAATTTGTGCCATAGGATATTCCTTTGCACCAGAATGGGATTGAATAGCGACAATCCCCGATTGCCCCAATGAGGCAAGTGCCTTCGCAGAAGCAATCCTTATCGCATTGACATCATCTGAAAGAAGACTAAGTAAAAACGGAATTTCAGTATCTGTACTAACCGACTCAAGTGCATTCAAAATGGCAAGTTGATTATTAGCAGTCTCAGAGAAATAAATATCAATCAATATTGTAGCTGAATGCTCACTTGGCAGATCCTTTAATACTTTTATTGCCTGCTGTCTGACCAAAGGATTTTTATGCCTGAGACAGTCAACAACCTGATCAAAGAGTTCAAACCGATGGTAATTTTTAACCAACTTTAATGCAAAAAGTACAATTGTGTCATTTTTGGATTCAAGCCAAACTTCAATTCCGGTAAAATTCTCTGTATGTAAGCTGGCTAATTGATCTAATAATTTAATCTGCTGCCATTCAGTGATTGGATAGGTTGCATGATCAAGAAAACGCAGCCCTTCAAAACCATAAAATTTCAAAATAGCATTTTGGGCTTCAACACGAATCAAACCTCGTTCATGATCAACAAATTCGAAAAGCCTTTGCTTGTATTCATCTAATTCCATTATCCCAATCTGCTGGATAGCTGAGGCCATTCTATACCAGGAAGAACTGTTCAGCATTTTTAAGATCTGCTTGTCAAATTTAAACTGCCTGAACAGCCTGGTTAGATTCTCGGAGGCAGCACCAGCCATATTAAGCTTAACTGCAATTAATTTTTGAATTAGAATTTTCCTGAAGTTTTTGTTGGGCAGATGCTGAGTCAGCCCTTTAGGTATCCTGATATCTGTTCTGGAAATTATGTCCAACAATTCACCGGCCTGATCACCATCAGGACTTTCATCTTCATGAAAAATTACTTTATAGATTACATTATCAGCAAGAGTATTCCATCGGTCTAATTGCTTTTTTCTGGCTCTCAGAACTCCCTGATAAATTAGAATGTACAAGAATAAAAGAGCAATGAGAAAAGAAAATAAGATCCCACCGATTAGAGGAAGGGATAATCCTGACAAAAAATCGAATTGAATATTTAAATCGGACAGCCTCAAGGGGAATAGATTAAACCCTAATTTTTTACACTATCAGCAAAACGTCGGATACGAACCGATAATTCATTCGGGCTGAAAGGTTTTGTAATATAATCATCAGCACCGAGTCGAAAAGCCTCAAGAATGACACTTTCCTGCCCCATACCTGAAAGGACTATTACCTTTATTTTATCAGGATATTTTTGCTTTACTGAACCCACGATCTCCAGACCAGTAGAATATGGCATCATGATATCTGTAATTACCAGATTCGGCATATATTGGTCAATCAAATCCAATGCTGCTTTACCATCACGTGCTAAAAAAATTTCATGCCCATCACGCTTCAATCGAAATTCAAGCGTCTTCAACATTAATTCATCGTCTTCAGCAATCAAAATTTTCATTTCAGGCAGATATGTTCAGATGCAGATAGAAGTCCTTATTAATATAGCAAAACTAAACTCAAAAATACATTTATTTGAAGATTTTAATTCATT
>CAZGCG010000008.1:0-23976 GCA_964524205.1 uncultured Sphingobacterium sp.
TTTCCACTCTTAACAAGCGAGTATTCAAACTCATTAAAAAAAGCATCGTCAACTTCGAATTCAAAATCGTGAACTCCAAGTTTTAATCCGGTAAACGGAATGCTATATTGCTGTAACGATTTCAAAGCACGCCAATTGAGCCTGCAAATTTAGGAAAATTTATTTAGTTGCTAACAGTTTTTTAAAAATGAGATGATGTTGCTAACTAAAAGCTTCGGTTTTATCGTTTTGAAGACCTTTTAATCCCTGTCTTTTGAAAATTTACTTAGTTTCAATGGGTTTGAGCTGAGTTCAGCACTTTCTTTTCTGCATTTAACAATTTTGATTGCAGTGAATAATGCTTCTCTGAACGAACTTGCTGAGGCTTGATTTTTTCCGGCGATATCATAACCTGTACCATGGTCGGGAGAAGTTCTGACAACAGGTAAGCCTGCAGTGAAATTTACCCCACTATGAAATGCGATCTGTTTAAAAGGTATTAAACCCTGGTCGTGATACATTGCCAGAACAGCATCAAACTGTGTATAAGTATGCGCTGCAAAGAAACCATCTGCTGCATAAGGGCCAAAAGCAAAGATTCCCTGGGCGTTCGCTTCGGTAATAGCCGGGATGATGATCTCCAGCTCTTCTTTTCCAATCAGTCCCATATCTCCTGCATGTGGATTTAAACCTAACACAGCAATTTTTGGTTTTTGAATCCAGAAATCCTTTTTGAGGCTTTGATTCATCAATGTCAGTTTTGATAAGATCTTTTCTTTACTGATCTTTTCAGGCACCTCATTCACCGGAATATGTCCGGTAACTACTCCAACACGGATATCTTCACTCACCAGAAACATCAGGGAGTCTTCAGAATTGGTTTTTGCCTGAATATATTCTGTATGACCCGCAAACTGGAAATCATCGCTTTGAATGTTATGCTTATTGATCGGCGCAGTAACCAGGGCATCTGTTTTGCCCGCTATCAGATCATCTAGTGCTCTTTCAAGTGAGATGAATGCATATTTACCTCCGGTAGGAGTGCTTGTACCCAGTTCGATACGGACATCTTCTTCCCAGCAATTAATCATGTTGGCGCGTTTATTATGCGCTTCTTCCGGACTATTGATTACATTGAAATTGAACTCGTTAAGGTCTATTGTTTTACGATGGAAGGATGCAACTTTTGTATGACCATATACAATGGGAGTGCAATAATCCATGATTTTGCTGTCCATCAGAGTTTTAATGATCACTTCCAGACCGATACCGTTTACATCTCCTATAGAAATTCCAACTTTAATTTTATCACTCATTCCTGCTTGCCCGTTTATGAAAATAATTAACGCAAAATAAAGACTTTAATCCCAAACTACAATTAAGTTGAAAGTAATTGATAGTTGATAATTGACACCCGATAGCTATCGGGTTGATAACTGAGCATTCGCCCATTTGCTAATTTGCTCATTTTCAAATTTGCTAATTCCCCGAACCTCTTTTTTCCGTAATTTGCGCCAAATGCAGCGGATATGAGTTTAGTAAAGGCAAAGAAGCATCTCGGACAACATTTCTTAACTGACAAAAACATTGCAGAGAAGATCGTAAACGGTCTTCAGGCTACCAGCCAGTATAAGCAAGTTTTGGAGGTTGGTCCGGGTATGGGAATTCTTTCAGACTTTCTGCTTGCTAAGCAGGATCTTGAAACTTATCTGATCGATATTGACACTGAATCCTATGAATTCCTGAAAAGGAAATATCCAAATCTTGGAGATCGCTTAATTAACGGAGATTTTCTTGAGCTTGATTTTGCAGCTGTATTTCCGGGAAAATTTGGGATCATTGGTAATTTCCCCTACAATATTTCATCGCAAATACTCTTCAAAGTACTCGATAACCGAAATCAGGTAGTTGAACTGGTTGGAATGTTTCAAAAGGAGGTGGCACAGCGTTGTGCAGAGAGGCCCGGAAGCAAAGAGTATGGTATTTTAAGTGTTTTTCTGCAGGCATTTTATAAGGTCGAATACCTGTTCTCTGTTAAGCCGGGAGTATTTAACCCTCCGCCTAAAGTTACTTCAGCAGTCATAAGGCTTACCCGAAATGATGTTGAAAAGCTGAATTGCGATGAAAAGTTGTTCTGGCAGGTTGTAAAAGCGGGATTTAATCAGCGCCGCAAAACACTTAGAAACGCTTTGTCATCACTCGTAAGTAAGGAAAGCATGACTGATGATCCAATGTTCGACCTTCGTGCTGAGCGCCTGAGTGTAGATGATTTTGTTAAAATGACCAACCTGATCAATACGTCGAGAATAAATACAGAATGAATAAAAGAATCCTGATAGCCGACCATTTGCATCCTGCCTTTAAAATTGAGGCAGAAAAGCTGGGTTTTGTATGTGATGATCTGCCATTAATCAGCAGAAGGGAAACTCTTGAGGTTCTGAAAAACTATTCAGGAATAGCGATTCGCACAAAGTTTCAGATTGACAAGGAACTTATTGATGAAGGATCTAATCTGAATTTTATCGCCCGGGCTGGCGCAGGAATGGATAATGTGGATGAGGAGTATGCCCGATCAAAAAAAATAATCTGTATCAATGCACCAGAGGGAAACCGGGATGCGGTGGCAGAACATGTGATTGGTATGTTGCTTTCACTTCTCAATAATCTAAGAAAAGCTGATAGCGAAGTTAGAAATGGTATCTGGGATAGGGAAGGTAACAGAGGGTGGGAACTGAAAGGAAGAACTCTTGCAATCATAGGATATGGAAATACCGGACAAATGCTTGCCCGCAAACTTTCGGGTTTTGAAGTAAAGGTAATTGCTTATGATAAGTACAAAACCGGTTTTTCAGATCAATATGCAGAAGAGGTAAGTATGGAACAAGTAGTTAAGCAGGCAGATATTTTAAGTTTCCATATTCCGTTGACCTTCGAAACGAAGCAGCTCTTTAACGAGGAATATCTTTTTCATTTCAGGAAGCCAATCATTTTTCTAAATGCCTCCAGAGGTGAGGTGGTTAATACCAGGGCTGTTTTGAAGGGTATTCGAAACGGTAAAATAATTGCTGCCGGGTTGGATGTACTTGAAGTTGAAAAATTTCCGGCCTTAGGGGAGCAGGAATGGTTTAATGAATTGAAGGTTTGTCCCAATGTAATTTTAAGTCCACATGTGGCTGGCTGGACCCACGAATCTTACAGAAAGATTTCTGAAGTACTTGCCCAAAAACTAAAACAAATTCTTTTGTAGTTTGATAATGAAGTGCTTATAGCTTATCCTTAATTCAGATGTCTGGATTTCATCATAGAAATTTGGAAATCTAAAATCAAAAATATTATCTTCGTATTAATACGAGCAAGACTATATTGGCTTATGCCGACATAGTCTTGTTTGTTTTTAAGAGTTTATCATAAAATGTGTGAGATATGACGGAAGTAACTTATTATACCCGGGAAGGATTAGAAAAACTTAAAGAAGAGCTTCACCTATTAAAAACTGAAGGTCGTTCACAAATTTCAAAAGCAATTGCAGAAGCCAGAGATAAGGGCGATTTGTCGGAGAATGCGGAATATGATGCTGCCAAAGAAGCACAGGGCCATCACGAATCTAAAATTTCAAAACTGACGAATGTTTTGGCTAATGCCCGTTTGATTGATGAATCGAAACTAGACTCATCAAAGGTCCTTGCATTGTCTATTGTAAAGATTAAAAATACCAATAATGGGGCAACCATGACTTATCAGCTGGTTTCTGAATCAGAAGCCGATCTGAAAACAGGTAAAATATCAGTGAAGTCGCCTATCGCTCAGGGTTTATTGGGTAAATCTGTAGGCGACAAAGCTGAGATAGCTGTTCCGGCAGGTAAAATTGAGTTCGAGATCATTGAAATCAGCAGATAATATTAAAACTGATCAGAATATAAATCAAATCATATGGAATCAATCTTCTCAAAAATAGTAGCTGGCGATATTCCTTCACATAAGGTCGCTGAGACATTGGAATATCTAGCTTTTTTGGATGTAAATCCGCTAACAGAAGGCCATGTACTGGTTATTCCTAAAAAGGAGGTTGATTATATATTTGACCTGGATAGTGAAACTTATGTAGGTCTGATGATGTTTGCTCAGATTGTAGCAGCGGGTTTAAAAAAGGCCATACCATGCAAGCGCATTGGTGTTTCTGTCATAGGTCTGGAAGTTCCTCATGTGCATGTTCATCTTATCCCGATCAATAGCATGGACGACATGAATTTTAGTCGCCCTAAACTGAGCTTTACTGATGAAGAATTGGAGGCAATAGCAGAAAAAATTAAGGAACAGCTTTAATTTCTTTTATTTAATCCGTTTCTGATTATCCTTTGCGAAAGCATCCCAGCCGGAATAGTTTTTTTTGCCTCCGGTACTGCTTATTTTCTGGAATGAATGACAAACTGCAACTGCCAAACCATCAGTAGCGTCAAGAAATTCAGGAGTTTCAGTAAATTTTAAAAGGGTTTTAAGCATAGCTGCCACCTGTTCTTTAGATGAATTACCATTGCCGGTGATTGACTGTTTGATCTTTCGGGGTGAATATTCGAAAATAGGAAGACTACGTGATAGTGCTGCAGCCATAGCCACGCCTTGTGCCCGGCCTAGTTTCAGCATCACCTGTATGTTTTTACCATAAAAAGGGGCTTCTATCGCGAGACAATCAGGTTTATATTGATCAATCAGTAAAACGGTTTTTTCAAAAATATGTTTAAGTTTCAAAGGATGATCGTCGAGGTGCTGGAGTTTTACTACACCCATACAGATCAAATCAACAGAACTTTTTACCTCCTTGACTATTCCATATCCCATAACACTGGTTCCGGGGTCAATTCCAAGGATTATCCGTTCAGTTGATTTTTCTTTTATCATACCTGACAATATTAAGAAATTACCCGCTTTATAATGTTTTTAGGGCAATAGAATTTCAAATTTTAAATTCAATGAAGCTTTTGCTTAACATTGCATAAATAAAATATTTTGAACAGCAGTACCAAAAAGATTCTGAGCATTTGCATTAAGATCACCATTTTAGGTCTGGCATCCTGGTATATTTATAACAGGCTTAGTAATAATAGTAGTATCAGCAACTTCAGGATGCTGCTTAACGAGCTCGATTCTGGAAGTGTGTGGATAGTTATGTCCAGCCTTTTTCTATTGATGTTTCTGAACTGGTTTATAGAGGCTCTGAAATGGAAATTCCTCGTACAGAAAATAGAGGTAATAAGTACCTGGAAGGCTGTTGAATCAGTTTTTTGTGGATTGACATGGGCAGTTTTCACACCCAACCGTATCGGAGAATACGGAGGGAGGGTATTCTTTCTTTCGCCAAATAAGCGGATAAAGGGTGCGGTGGCTATGACTGTCGGGTCTTTCGGTCAATTGGTGCTGGTCAATGTGTTTGGCTCTCTGGCACTTAGCTGGTTTCTCTTTCGTTTTATGGATCTCAATCCGCTCATGAATTTTAGTATATTCTTATTGGCCCTTGCTTTCAGCGGATTTTTTCTGCTTTTCTTTTTCAATATCCATTGGATAAATGGCCTCCTTTCAAAAATAAAGTTCTTGAAACCTTATAAGCGCTTTTTTATTATTTTTTCGAAATTCAAGGTTTCAGCACTCTTGCATATCTTAATGTATAGTCTGTCGCGTATTCTGATATTTAGCACACAATATTTTCTGATCATTCATTTACTGATTCCTGAAATAGATCCGCTGGATATGGTTTTGATCCTGTTTATCTTTTACTTTATTCAATCTTCAATGCCTTCCCTTGATCTTCTTGATATAGGTTTAAGGGCCACAACTGCAGCGTACTTTTTTTCTTTTGTAACTGATCAGGAAATCGCAGTGATGGCAGCAGTTGCAAGTATATGGCTGATTAATTTAATTATTCCGGCTATTTTAGGGTCCGTTTTCGTTTTAAAACTCAATTTCTTTGGTAGTCCTCGCAATTAGTATCATTTCAATTTCTCTGTCTCTTGCCTATTTGGGCATGGTTTTATTTCTGCGTAGAGGATGGGGGGCTGTGGAAGCCTTTAATCTGAAAAGTACTCGTTTTAAAACTTCCGTTAGTATTCTGATTGCAGCCAGAAATGAGGAGGATAAAATATTCAATACCATTAACGATATTCTTGCACAGGATTATCCTCCTGGTTTAATGGAATTGATTGTAGTTGATGATCACTCGACCGACCAGACATCTGAAATTGTTCTTTCTTTTGCAGACAGAGGTGTAAAGCTGATTGTTTTGAATGAAAATGAGCCCTTGAATTCATATAAAAAGAAGGCAATAACTGAGGCAATTAAGCTTTCTGATTCAGAACTCATCATTACGACTGATGCAGATTGCAGAATGTCACCGGCATGGCTTAAAACTATCATTGGATTTTATGAATCAGGTGATTATAAGATGATCTCCTCACCAGTAATCTATTTTGAAGAAAAAAGTAAGTTTGAAGAAATGCAAACTCTGGATTTTCTATTTCTGTCGGGTCTTGGAGCTGCAGGGATAGGGAATAAAATGCCTTCAACATGTAGCGGAGCTAACCTGGCTTATCAGAGAAAAGTGTTTTATGAGCTTAAAGGATTTCAGGGTATTGATGAGCTGGCCTCGGGTGATGATGAACTATTTCTTCATAAAGTTGCATCGGTTTATCCGGATGGCATTGGTTTTTGTAAATCCCGGGATGCGATCGTTTATACCCATGCAAAATCAAACCTGAAAGAATTTATCCAGCAAAGAAAACGCTGGGCATCAAAAAGCACCAAGTATAAAAATAAGGCAATTGTCGTGATCGGGGTGTCAGTTTGGATTTTTAATTTCATGATTTTTCTGAGTTCGATTCTGGGCTTTTTCAATCCTTATTTCTGGTATTTGGGTTTAATATGCATAAGTATAAAGGCTTTGGCAGAATTGTCATTGCTGATTCCGCTATGCAGTTTTGCCAAAAGAAGTAAACTACTATGGTATGTTCCAATACTTACTGTGCTCCACATGTTTTATCTGATGTACATTGGGATTGCAGGGAACTCAGGTAAATACAATTGGAAGGGGAGGATGGTGCGGTAGATGTGAGATGTGAGATGTGAGAAAAAATTATGAAGATGGCAAAGCCCGGTCTCATTTACAAGAACTAAGTCAAAAAGCTATAAAACCCTATTTCTGATTGCAAGTTTGGATTAATTCCTTAATTTTAAGCATCGCAGTCCTCAATTTATAGTCTTGCAAAGAAAACCAATCCCAGCAGTAAATGATGAAAGTGAGTTAATTCAACTCTTGCTGAAACGTCAGGCTGAATTAAATTCTTTGCTTGAAATTACTCAGGCTATTAATATAAACAGTCCCTCCTCGGTTTTGTTCGAGATGCTCGAGGTAATTCTGAATGTCCACTTAAAGATTGGGAAGATTCGCCTTTTAATCAAGGAAGGGGAACATTTTTACTGCGCTACACGATTTGGAGGTGAATTTGAAAATGCAAAAACATTGCAGCAAACCTACCAGGCCCTGATTGATTTCAGAAGTATTACTTCTTTGAAGTCTTACGATGATCCCTTGTTAAATAAATACGAATATTTTGTTCCGGTTTTTCACAATCAGGAGCTGCTGGCTTTTGTTTTGATTGGAGATTTTGATATCAGTCAGAATCTGCTGAGCAGTGATCTCAATTTTATTCAGACCCTGATCAATGTGATCGTCGTAGCCCTTGAAAATAAGAAACTCCTGAAAGAACGGGTAGGCAGGGAACGCTTACAGCGTGATATGGAGCTGGCTGTTGAGGTCCAGGGTATGCTTGTTCCCAGGCGATTACCTAAAACGGGTGCTGTAGAGGTTGGTGCGACCTATCTTCCAAATGAGAATATTGGGGGTGACTATTTTGATTTCATTAAGTTAGGTGCTCATGAGTATCTCTGGTGTATCGCGGATGCATCAGGAAAGGGTGTTTCAGCTGCTTTACTGATGGCAAATTTACAGGCCAGTTTAAGAGCCTGGGCTTCAGTAGAGAAGGACCTTGTTAAACTGACGGAGCGTTTGAATGAGATCGTTTACTCAAATACTAATGGGGAACGCTTCGTGACCTTATTTCTTGGGCTTTATAATGAGCAAAAAAGGGAACTGCAGTATGTTAATGCAGGACATAACCCTTCGGTTCTGATAATAGATGGAAAGGTTAAATTTTTAAAAGAGGGTACCACAATCATTGGTGCTTTTGATATCCTTCCGGTCATAAATCTGGGCAGGGAAATCCTGACTTCGGGAAGTATAGTTTTCAATTATACAGATGGCCTGGTTGAAAGCCCGAACGAGGAAGTGTACATTTCTGATCAGGAGCTTGTTTCACATTTGATGGAAAGCTGTCATCTTGAGGTTGATATCCTTAATGAAAACATTTTAAGGAGTATTCAAACCCTTAATAATGCGAAGATGAATTCAGATGATATTACCCTTTTAACCATAAGGGTATCTTAGTGATTTCGTTATAAACAGACATTATGCTTCTATCGTACTTTCAAAAGGAATATATTGAAGCGGGCTGCGATGAGGCGGGACGCGGATGCCTTGCCGGTCCGGTTTTTGCCGCCGCCGTAATTTTGCCTGAAAATTTCTCCCATCCTCTGCTAAATGATTCAAAAAAAATAAATGAAAAAAATCGCTTTCAACTCCGCGATATGGTTGAACGGGAAGCACTAGCCTTTGCTGTAGCATCGGTAGATCATGAAGAAATTGACAAGATCAATATATTGAATGCTTCAATCAAAGCGATGCATCTTGCGCTCGGGCAACTCAGTATTCGCCCGGGCTTCATTATTATAGATGGAAACCGCTTTAAGCCCTTCGGGAATTTAACACATCAGTGTATCATAAAAGGCGACAGTAAGTATTATTCAATTGCAGCAGCTTCAATTCTTGCCAAAACCTACCGGGATGAATACATGCTTAATTTGGCAGCAGAATATCCGCAATATGACTGGAAAAGCAATAAGGGTTACCCAACTATAAAGCATAGAAATGCAGTTATTGCTCATGGAATGTCACCTTTTCATCGCAAAACTTTCCGGATCAGTGACCCCCAGCTTACACTTGAATTATTTTCTTAGCAGAATTGATTATCCTGAAATTATAGCTTAGCATTTAATCGTTTTTAATTACTTTTGGCGCAATCAATAATACCTCCTTAATAATGAAAAGTGTTGCTTTAAATGATATCCATATCGCACTTGGTGCTAAAATGGTACCTTTTGCCGGATTTAATATGCCTGTTCAATACAGTGGGATTAACATCGAGCACGAAACAGTCAGAAATGGCGTAGGAGTATTTGATGTGAGTCATATGGGCGAATTTATTCTGAAAGGAGAGGGTGCCTTAGATCTTATCCAAAGAGTATGCTCAAACGATGCCTCTACGCTTTTTGACGGTAAAGTTCAGTATTCATGTCTCCCAAATGAAGAAGGTGGAATCGTTGATGATTTGCTGGTCTATCGCATAGATGAAAAAACCTATATGCTGGTTGTAAACGCTTCAAATATTGATAAAGACTGGGACTGGATCTCAAAGCACAACAGTGGGGCTGTAGACATGAAGAATATTTCAGATCAGACTTCATTACTGGCTGTTCAGGGCCCTAAAGCTGCCGAGGCATTGCAAAGTTTAACTGAAGTTAATCTGTCTGATATGGATTATTACACATTTAAAAAAGGGGTATTTGCCGGGATAGAGAATGTGTTGATATCTGCTACAGGATATACGGGTGCTGGGGGCTTTGAATTATATTTTGATAAAAAAGATTCTGAACATATATGGAATGAAGTTTTCAGAGCCGGTGAGCCTTTAGGGATCAAACCCATCGGACTCGCAGCAAGAGACACTCTTCGACTGGAGATGGGTTTCTGCCTTTATGGAAATGATATTGACGATTCAACTTCACCGATAGAAGCTGGTTTGGGTTGGATCACTAAATTCACAAAGAACTTTGTCAATTCAGAAAATCTTGCGGCTCAGAAGGAAAGGGGAGTTGAGCGCAAGCTGGTTGGATTTGAAATGATCGAAAGAGGTATTCCGCGTCACGATTATGAGATCGTGGATGTCGCTGGCACTGTAATTGGTAAAGTAACTTCAGGTACTCAATCGCCAAGCCTTCAAAAGGGCATAGGTATGGGTTATGTTAAAACAGCCTTTTCAAAGATGGGTACAGATATTTATGTAAAGATCAGAGATAATAAAGTGTTAGCAAGGGTAGTAAAAATGCCTTTTAAGTAATAATCAGTCCTTTCTAAAGAATGCAAAAACGTAACCTCGAAGTTTGTCTCACGCCTGCTCTGCTTCACCTTCATGATTTCACAAACAGTATTGTTGTTGTAATTGATATTTTCAGGGCAACTTCTTCAATTTGCTATGGTATAGAAAATGGGGCAGAGTCAATCATCCCGGTCGCGACAATAGAGGCATGTGAATCTTACAGACATTCCGAATATCTGCTTGCTGCAGAGCGCAATGGTGAGGTAGTAGATGGTTTCGATTTTGGCAATTCACCTTTTTCATATACTGAAGATAAGGTGAGCGGTAAAACAATTGTGTTAACTACAACCAATGGAACACACGCTATCAATATGTCACGCGGTGCCCATAAAATTGTGATAGGTTCCTTTTTAAATCTGGCAGCTCTCTGCGACTGGCTAAAAGTTCAGCCCAATGATGTGCTGTTATTATGTTCAGGATGGAAGGATAAAGTTAACCTTGAAGATACTTTATTTGCAGGAGGGGTTGTTCATTACCTAAGAGAGGAGAATTATTCTTTGGATGATGCGGGTATCGCTTCCGAAGACCTGTATATTTTGGCAAAGGATGATCTTAACACCTACCTGAAGAAAACTTCGCACAGTGAGCGTTTAAAAAAGCTGGGTATTGAAGAAGATATTAAGTTTTGCCTTAACCTGAATATTACTAAAGGAATTCCGGTGCTTGATGGTGAGAGACTGGTTAAAATGATATTATGATAAAGGCTGACAGGGTTTTGAACCCTGTCAGCCTTAAGTAAACCCTGTCAGCGTTCCAAACGCTGACAGGGTTATTTCAATTTTTCATTATTCTTATGCCTGTCAGCATCCCTGATATTTTTCTTCTCCATGTTTTTCCCGAGCGCTTCGGTCAGATCCACACCTGTTTGATTAGCAAGGCAGATCAGAACAAAGAGCACATCAGCTAATTCATCCCCCAGATCATGCCCTTCATCCGATTTTTTGAAGGATTGTTCCCCATATTTTCTGGCCATGATGCGGGCAACCTCACCAACTTCCTCCATCAGGATAGCAGTATTGGTTAGTTCATTAAAATAGCGAACCCCGGTTGTTTTGATCCATTGGTCAACGTTTTCCTGTGCTTCCTGTATTGTCATCAGAACTATTTTTTAAACTTATTCTCTTGATTTGGTATCCATGATTATAGTAACCGGGCCATCATTCACCAGGCTGATTTGCATATCTGCACCGAAGACCCCTGTCTGGATTTTTGTCCCTGTAAGCTGCCCCAGCTCGCGGATCATTTTTTCATACAATGGAATTGCAAAATCTGGCTTTGCCGACCGCGTAAATCCAGGTCGATTTCCTTTTTTTGTAGAGGCGAACAGCGTAAACTGACTGACAAGCAAAATATTTCCCTGAACATCAGCCAAAGCTTTATTCATCAAACCATTCTCATCCGAAAATATCCTCATGTTGCTGATCTTCTGCGCCAGCCAGTTCAGATCTTCATCGGTATCGCTGTCTTCAATACCCAGCAGAATCATAAAGCCTATACCAATTTCCCCACTGATCTTTCCCTCAATACTGCATGAAGCGCTGCTGACGCGCTGAATTATAGCTCTCATCTTATGCTCTTGTGTCGTTGTTATTGTATATACTTAAATAGCTATCGTACCTGGATGGTTCGAGTTTGCCTTCTTCCAGAGCTTCTAAAACCGCACATCCCGGTTCATTAATATGCCTGCAATTGTTAAAGCGGCAATCATCCATCAGTTTTCTGATTTCCGGAAACAAACGACAAAGTTCCTGTTTCTCAATATCGAAAACACCAAGTTCACGTATCCCCGGGGTATCAATCAGATATCCGCCGAAAGGCAGCCTGAACATCTCAGCAAAAGTTGTGGTATGCTTTCCCTTATCGCTCCAGTCAGAGATATCACCTGTTTTAAGCTCATAGCCCGGTAGTAATGCATTGATCAGTGTTGATTTTCCAACACCAGAGTGACCACTGACCAGTGTAACTTTATCCTTCAAAAGTTCCCTTAACTGATCCAGATTGGTCGCTTTTAATGCCGATACACTGTAGCATGGATACCCGGCTTGCTCATAGATGGATTGGTATTGGCTTAAAATCTCCAGACCTTCAGCACTAAACAGGTCAAGCTTATTAAATATCAATTTTGCCGGAATATCATAGGCTTCGGCAGTGACCAGAAAGCGGTCGATAAATCCCAGTGAAGTTCGGGGCGAAGCCAGGGTAACGATCAGAAAAGCCTGATCTAAATTGGCTGCAATAATCTGTGCCTGCTTTGACAGGTTAACAGACTTACGGATAATATAATTCTTTCTTGGCTCAAGTTCAGTAATCAGCCCGGTTTCCTGATCAGGCTCAGGCTCCACTGTGACACGGTCGCCTACAGCTACGGGATTAGTAGTTTTAATATCCAGCGTTCGAAACTTACCCTTGATACGGCATTTTATGGCCCTCCCCTCATCGGTTTGAACTTCATACCAGCTTCCTGTTGATTTTATAACTAGTCCCTGCATTTAATCGCTAAAGATACTCCTTGATTACATTATCAATAAATATGTAGCTCATTTATTATCGTTTTGGCAAAAAATAATGTTTATTTAAAATAAATTCACAAGTATTTGCGAATTCAAAAATTAAAACCGTTATTTACGCCACAATAAAAAAGAAATGATTACAACTTTTTATACCACAACAACAACTACCACTACCACGCTGATGCTTGGGGAAGGTAAATGTATGGTGTAAATTTAACATAAAACATCAAAAACGCCTTCCTCCGACAAAGGGGAAGGCGTTTTTTTTTATAAAAATTCAGAGAATCCCGTACTTACGGGACTTATAAACAAGTATACACTAATGAAAATTTTAAAGTTCGGGGGTACCTCAGTTGGATCGGTTGAATCGATCAGTAAATTATTGCAGATTATTGAAAAGGAGCAGAAGCAATCGGGGAATCCGGTTATTGTCCTTTCGGCTATGAGCGGGGTCACGAATCTTTTGTCGTCAATGGCAGATAAGGCTGCGAATGGCGGGAGTTTCAGCAGCGAATTAAAAGAGCTTGAAGAGCGTCATTTTGAAGTGATTAAAGAACTATTGGCCGTACCCAGGCAAAATCCTGTATTCACAAAGCTTCGCATCTTGTTCAACGAACTGGAAGACCTTTTGCAAGGAGTGATGATCCTGCGCGAACTGACCCCGCGCACCCGGGACCTGGTCCTTAGTTACGGAGAGCGTTGTTCTACATTTATGATCAGCAAGATCGCCGGACAGAAATCGGATGAGGATGTTTATGTGAATGCAGCAGATGTGATTAAAACAGACAGTTCTTTTGGCCAGGCTCGTGTGAATATGGAACTCACTGAACTTCTTATCAGAGATTGCTACAATACAAATAAGGGTAAAATGCTATTTGTTACCGGTTTCATTGCAAGTAATGATGAGGGAAGAATAACTACATTAGGAAGAGGTGGAAGCGATTATACTGCTGCTATCTTTGGTTCAGCCCTGAATGCAGAGGAGATTGAGATCTGGACGGATGTGAATGGAATGATGACTGCAGATCCGCGAATGGTAAAAAAGGCATTTTCATTACCTGAACTTTCTTATACTGAGGCAATGGAGCTTTCTTTCTTTGGGGCAAAAGTTATATACCCGCCAACAATGATCCCAGCCTTCATGAAGAAAATTCCGATTGTAATCCGGAATACTTTCGAACCAGAATTTCCGGGTTCTGTAATCAAACATGATTGCGAAAATTCGGGTCTGGCAATAAAGGGAATTTCTTCAATTAATGATATCAGTATTATCAATATTGAGGGCAGTGGTATGGTAGGAAAGGCAGGATTCAGCGGTCGATTATTTTCCCTGCTGGCTCGTGAGCAGATCAATGTAATTCTGATCACCCAGTCTTCTTCAGAACACAGTATCACTTTTGCAATTCACCCTTCTGATGCAGCAAGAGCACAGCATTTGATTGAACATGAATTTGAACTGGAGCTGCTCGCAAAAAAGATCGAGGCACCTATTTTTGAGCAGGGTCTTTCGGTGCTCGCCATCGTCGGAGAAAACATGAAACAAACTCCCGGGATTTCCGGAAAGCTTTTTCACGCTTTGGGACGTAATGGAATCAATGTCAGGGCAATTGCTCAGGGATCTTCAGAATACAATATTTCGGTTGTGATCTCAAGGGAAGATTTGAATAAGGGTCTCAATGCGGTTCATGATGCCTTCTTTGTTGAGTTGAATAAAACCTTGCATGTGTTCTGTCTTGGAACCGGAAATATCGGAACTACTTTGTTCAAACAATTATTAGAGCACAAGGATTTCCTTCAGAAACATAATGGAATACAGATCAAGGTTGTTGGGATCGGCAATACCCGCAAAATGATTTTTGATGCAGAAGGTATTGAACTTGAAAATTGGCAGGATACCCTGCAAAAGGAAGGTGAGCCGGCTGATCTTGCTCATTTTGTAGAGAGAATGAAATCAATGAACCTTCCAAACTGTGTTTTTGCAGATAATACCGCAAGTTTAAAACCCATTGAGTTTTATGAGGAAATATTCAGGTCAAACATTTCTATTGTAACCTGCAATAAGATTGGTAATTCTTCTTCTTTCGCACAATACAAGCTGTTCAGAGATACTGCAAGATTGCATGGAGTAGATTTCTTCTATGAAACCAATGTTGGAGCGGGTCTACCTATCGTGAAGACTTTAAAAGACCTGATGATTAGCGGAGATCGGATTCTGAGTATTGAAGCGATACTTTCAGGAACTATTTCCTATATTTTTAATAACTACAAGGGTGATATCACATTCCATGATATTGTGAAGCAGGCACAGGAGAAGGGCTATACTGAACCCGATCCGCGTGATGATCTTCGCGGTACTGATTTTATGAGAAAGATGCTGATTCTTGCACGCGATGCTGGTTATGAGCTTGAAGCGGCAGATGTAGAGATTGAAAGCATGCTTCCCGAATCATGCCTCAATGCGGAGACCGTGGATGATTTTTATAAAACATTACAGGCAGAGAACAGCTTTTTTGAAGACATGAAAAAGCAGGCGGAAAACGGAAAGAAGGTACTGAGGTATATTGGTAAACTAGAGAATGGTAAGGTGAAGATCGGGCTTCAGATGGTTGACGATGCACATCCTTTTTATGCTTTGTCAGGAAGTGATAATATCATTTCATTCATTACCGACCGCTATAAGGAAAGGCCAATGGTGGTTAAAGGTCCCGGTGCCGGTGCCGAAGTTACAGCCGCCGGTGTGTTTGCAGATATTGTGCATGTAGGTGCCAATAAATTCTGATAGCGCCTGATTATTTTAATATTTTTGATCGTTCGGCTTATGCAGGATGTTCAGGAGACAGTATATAAATATGAATAGATCAGTAAAAGTTTTTGCACCTGCCACAGTAGCCAATGTAGTTTGCGGTTACGATGTTTTGGGTTTCGCGGTGAATGCACCAGGCGATGAGGTGATTATGCGTTTCAGGGATGAACCAGGAGTAATTATCACAAAAATAAGCGGTGATGATGGACGTTTGCCATATGATCCGGCTAAGAATACAGTTAGTGTGAGCGTACAGCATTTCCTGAATCATATCGGGCGATCTGATGTGGGAGTGGAGATTGAATTGAATAAGAAAATGCCGATCGGCAGTGGATTGGGATCAAGCTCTGCCAGTACAGTTGCGGGATTGTTTGCTATCAATACACTAATGGATAGCCCCCTGACAAAAATGGAACTTGTTCCATTTGCGATGAAAGGAGAGGAGCTGGCCTGCGGATATGGGCATGCTGATAATGTGGCACCGGCGCTGCTTGGAGGTTTTGTCCTGATCCGCAGCTATGAGCCACTGGATATTATTCAGCTTCCATTTCCGGAAGAACTTTATTGCTCTATCGTTTTTCCGCAGGTTGATGTACCGACCCGTGATGCAAGGCAGATCATAAGGAGCAAAATATTGCTGAAAGATGCGGTGGTTCAGTGGGGAAATGTTGCCGGATTAGTTAGTGGCTTATATACCAAAAATATAGACCTGATTGCCAGGAGCATGAAGGATGTGATCGTCGAGCCGGTCAGGTCGATCCTGATCCCTGATTTTTACAGATTAAGAGAAATTGCGATGGAAAATGGAGCGCTGAGTTTCGGAATTTCCGGCTCCGGGCCTTCGGTTTTCACATTTACCAGGAATGATGATGATGCCCGCCGGATCAATGAAAAACTGCAGGCACATTTCAGATGGCTCGACACAGAAAGTATTGCATACAGGTCGCCGATTAATGCTCAGGGGCCAATAATTTTAGATTAATGATTTTATACAGTACCAATAATAAAGATTTAAGGGTTCCTTTTAAGGAGGGAGTATTCAATAGTTTACCCGCAGATAAGGGTTTATATATGCCGGTAACTATCCCGGTGCTTGCTCCTGAATTTATTGCAGATTTGCACAAATATAGCCTGCCTGAAATTGCTTTCCGGGTATCGAAAGCTATCCTGAATGATGCAATTCCCGAATCAGATCTGAAGGCTATAATTGATGATGCAATCAATTTCGATGCACCTGTTATCGAAATTTCTAAAGGCATAAATGTTCTGGAACTTTTTCATGGTCCTTCACTGGCTTTCAAGGATTTCGGTGCCAGGTTCATGAGCCGGGTGATGAGTTATTTTCTGAAGGAGGGTGAGAAGCAACTGGATGTACTTGTAGCCACATCGGGAGATACGGGCGGAGCAGTGGCACTGGGTTTTCTGGGTGTGCCAAATGTCAGGGTAACTATCTTATTCCCAAAGGGAAAGGTAAGTCCGATACAAGAACTTCAGTTAACTACTAACGGACAAAACATTCGTGCGATAGAGATTGATGGTACCTTTGATGATTGTCAGGCTTTGGTGAAACAGGCATTTAATGATCCGGAACTAAAAGAGAGATTTCGTCTGACATCTGCCAATTCTATCAATATTTCAAGGCTGATCCCACAGACATTCTATTATTTTAATGCTTATGCACAGATTCGGCGCATGGGATATAAGGAAGTGGTATTTTCTGTCCCGAGCGGTAATTTTGGCAATATTGGAGCAGGTTTACTTGCATGGAAGATGGGTTTGCCAGTAAAGCAGTTTTTAGCGGCTACCAATAGTAACGATACGGTTCCGGAATTCTTCCGAACCGGGGTTTATCAGGCTAAGCCAAGTGTTCAGACCTGGTCTAATGCGATGGATGTTGGTGATCCTAGTAACTGGGTAAGGATTATGGATATGTTTGGCGGGGATCGTGACTTGTTGAAAAAAGTTATTACTGCCTATAGTTATAGTGATGGAGAAACACTGGAGGCGATCAAACAGGTTCATGCAGAAAACGGATATATCATGTGTCCGCATACCGCAATTGCCTGGATGGCTTTAAAGAAATGGATGACTGAGCATTCCTCTGATGATGTTGCAGGTGTGTTTTTATCTACTGCACATCCTTGTAAGTTCCCTGATATTTTTCCACCTGACATTGCAGCCGAAATAGATATTCCGGTACAGGTTAAGGAACTTGAAGGTAAGGAAAGGCTTTCTTCAAGTCTTGGGAATGATTTTGAAGGGTTTAAGGCTTTTTTGCTGGGGTAAAAAGAGCTTAACGCTGACAGGGTTTTAAACCCTGTCAGCGTTAGTGGAATTTACCAAAACTTATATAACTGTTTACTAGAAAATTAGTTAATGGTAGATCTGATTGATCAAACGGAAATTTTCTATAGAAATATGCCTCTTTTTTATCCTGCTATTTTAATAAGGATTCTATTGTCCAAATAAATATCACAAATATTTACTCTGCTTTTGGATTGAAGACCAGATTTCGGAAGTAATGCTGTCTGTTTGTTTTTTAAAATATAGCTTCAGCAATTCTCTTCGTCGGACCTGGATTACTCATCGTATAAAAGTGTAATACCGGTGCTCCAACTTTCATCAGTTCTTTACATTGAGCGATCATATGCTCAATTCCAACTTCCCTAACCTCTTTTTCAGACTTACATTTCTGAACAGCTTCACTTAATTCCTCCGGTAAATCGATATGGAAAATTTTCGGCAGGCTGATTAATTGTTTTGATGAGGTAATTGGTTTCAAACCCGGTATAATTGGAACGTTTATTCCATTTTCACGGCATAAGGCCACAAATTCAACATATTTGGAATTGTCGAAAAACATCTGTGTCACAATGAACTCGGCACCCATCTCAACTTTCTTTTTCAGAAAGCCGAAATCTGTTTTCATGTTTGGAGCCTCAAAATGCTTCTCAGGATATCCGGCTACCCCGATACAGAACTTTGTCTTGTAGGCAGTATCGTAATCCTCATGCAGATAGACCCCATTATTCATATTTGCCACCTGCTCCAATAGCTCAGTTGCGTAAGCATGTCCCCCCGGTGTAGGAATAAATCCTGAATCTGCATGACGTGCATCACCGCGTAAAACCAGAACGTTATCTATACCCAAAAACTGCAGGTCAATCAGGGTATTTTCAGTTTCTTCTTTTGTAAATCCTCCACAGATCAGATGGGGCACAGCATCCACATTGTAACGGTTCATAATCGAAGCGCAAATAGCTACAGTTCCGGGGCGTTTACGATAGGAAACCTTTTCCAGCAGACCACTTTCATGCTGCTTATAGATATAATCTTCTCTGTGATAGGTTACATCAATGAATGGAGGTTTAAATTCCATCAGCGGATCTATTGCATCATAAATACCCTGTATGCTCTGACCTTTTAAAGGAGGAAGCAACTCGAACGAGAAAAGTGTTTTGCCCTTGGCGTTTTTTATGTGATCGGTGATTTTCATGAATCAGTTGTTGGTTGTTGGTTGTTAGTTGTTTGTGAAAAATAGCTAACTAACAATTCAACTTTTAGCTTTTTGTATTATAATATCTAATAAATCCATTTAATAATTTACCCAGAGTTTCTATTTTGCTTAGGCTGGTTGATAGTTGTAATTCGTCTATAAACTTTAAATCTTTTGAAATATACAATTGGGTTTCCAATTCAAACAACGAACCCCTTGCTATTGATAAAAATTGTATAGTTTCCTTGTTATGTTGTCTGCCACAACCCTCAGCAATATTTGATGGAACTGAAACCGCACATCTCCTTATCTGTGATGTAATCCCAAATTGCTCAGTTTTTGGATAAGTAGCAGTAAGTTCATAGATATAAGAGGCTAATTCTCTTGCATGTTTCCAAACATCTAGTTCTGTATATTTCTGAAAATCAGTCATGTAATTACAGCCTAATATCCTTAGTTTCCTTTCTTAACTCAGCGTTTAGTTCCAACAACTAACAACTAACAACCAACTTCTAGTACCCCAAATTCGGGCTTAACCACCGCTCTGTTTCCTCTATGCTCATCCCTTTACGAACGGCATAATCTTCTACCTGATCCTTGCTGATTTTGCCTAATCCGAAATAGCGTGATTGCGGATGTGCAAAATAATAACCGCTGACCGCCGCTGTAGGATACATCGCAAAGCTCTCAGTTAAATAAATTCCGGTTGCATTTTCTGCATCAAGAATTTCAAATAATGTTGCTTTTTCTGTATGATCCGGACAGGCGGGATATCCAGGTGCCGGACGAATACCTCTGTATTTTTCCTTAATAAGTTCTTCAGAACTTAGGGATTCGTCATTCGAATAGGCCCAAAATTCTTTTCTGACCAGTTCATGCATCCGCTCTGCAAAGGCTTCAGCAAGGCGATCTGCAAGTGCTTTTACCATGATACTGTTATAGTCATCGTAGTTCTTTTCAAACTCTGCTACCAGTTCATCACAGCCTATACCCGTGGTAACTGCAAATCCTCCCCAATAATCAGCAATGCCTGATTCTTTCGGTGCAATAAAATCTGAAAGGGCATAGTATGGCTCACCTGCTGCCTTCTCTGCCTGTTGTCTGAGTGTATGAATTGTTCTGTAAACCTGTGTTCTGCTTTCATCAGTGTAGAGTTCGATATCATCGCCAACAGAATTTGCAGGCCAGAAACCGATTACCCCTTTTGCTTTCAGCGATTTTTCGGCAATGATCTTATCTAGCAAAACTCTGGCTTCATCATAGAGTTTTTTTGCTTCCGTACCCACAAATTCATCTTCAAATATACGAGGGTAGCTTCCTCTTAATTCCCAGGTATGGAAAAATGGTGTCCAGTCGATATAGGGTACCAATTCTTCAAGAGAAAAATCAACAAATGCCCTGGTTCCAAGGAAGGTCGGTTTTGGTGCAACAGCAGTATTCAGATCAATTTGAAACTTCTCTGCCCTTGCTTCTTCAATAGTTTTAAAACGTTTATCTGATTTTTTATTTAAATGAGCCTCTCTTGCTTTTGAATATTCATTATGAATATTTGTGATGTATTCCTCCCGGTTTTCATCACTCATCAGGGTACTGCAAACCGTAACACTTCGTGAAGCATCAAGAACGTGAACCGACGGGCCTGAATAATTTGGAGCCACTTTCACAGCTGCATGTATTCTTGAAGTCGTTGCACCACCAATGATCAATGGAATAGTAAATCCTTCCCTTTCCATTTCTTTTGCGAAATGAACCATTTCGTCCAGGGACGGCGTAATCAGTCCGCTGAGACCAATTATATCTACATTTTCAGCTTTTGCTGTTTCAATAATCTTCTGTGCAGGAACCATTACTCCAAGATCAATAACCTCGAAATTATTACAGGCCAGAACAACCCCGACAATATTTTTGCCAATGTCATGAACGTCGCCTTTTACTGTCGCAAGTAATACTTTCCCTGCATTCTTACGCTGGTTGCTATCGGCATTATTAAGTTTTTCTTCCTCGATAAAAGGTAATAAATAAGCAACAGCTTTCTTCATTACCCTCGCCGATTTTACTACTTGTGGAAGGAACATTTTACCCTGACCGAACAGATCGCCAACAATACCCATCCCGTCCATCAGGGGCCCTTCAATAACCTCAAGGGGCTTGGCGTATTTTTGACGTGCCTCCTCAACATCATCATCCAGATAGTCGATGATGCCTTTTACCAGTGAGTGGGATAAGCGCTCTTCCACACTGCCTTTACGCCAAGCCTCATCCTTTACAATTACTTTACCAGTGGTTTTGATAGTTTCGGCAAAATCTACCAGGCGCTCTGTGGCGTCTGGGCGACGGTTAAGAAGCACATCTTCAACCAATTCGAGCAAATCTTTAGGTATTTCTTCATACACCTCAAGCATGCCGGCATTGACAATACCCATATCCAGCCCGGCTTTAATTGCGTGGTAAAGGAATGCCGAGTGCATCGCCTCACGAACAGTATTATTCCCCCTGAAGGAGAATGAAATATTACTTACCCCACCACTAACCTTAGCCAGGGGAAGGTTTTGTTTGATCCATCGGGTAGCTTCAATGAAGTCTACTGCATAATTATTATGCTCTTCCAGTCCGGTAGCTACCGTCAGAATATTAGGGTCAAAGATGATGTCCTGTGGAGGGAAATTGACCTCATTAACCAGAATATCATATGATCTTTGACAAATTTCCTTACGTCTTTCGAGTGAATCAGCCTGTCCGGCTTCATCAAATGCCATCACAACTACAGCGGCTCCATATTGACGGATTTTTCCGGCATAAGTTTTAAAAGCTTCTTCCCCTTCTTTCAAGGAGATTGAATTTACGATTCCCTTTCCCTGAAGGCATTTTAATCCGGCTTCAATCACCGTCCACTTGGAGGAATCAACCATGATAGGTAATTTGGAAATATCCGGTTCTGAAGCAATCAGGTTAAGGAATTTAACCATTGCTGCTTCAGAGTCGAGCATTCCTTCATCCATATTGATGTCAATGATCTGAGCACCGCCTTCAACCTGCTGGCGCGCTACTGAGAGAGCTGCATCAAAATCGCCGCTAAGGATCAGTTTCGAGAATTTCGGAGATCCTGTGATATTGGTACGCTCACCGATATTGACAAAGTTCGTTTCGGGAGTCAGAGTAACCGGCTCAAGTCCACTAAGGCGCAGATATGGCTCTGGTTTTGGAGGTATCCTTGGCGAAAATTTTGCTGCTTTTTCAGCAATACATTTAATATGTTCGGGAGTTGTACCACAGCAACCACCGACAATATTGACAAAGCCGTTCTCCATGAAATCTTCAACCAAATGTGCAGTTTCATGGGGCAGTTCATCATAAGCTCCAAACTCATTAGGAAGTCCGGCGTTAGGATAAGCTGAAATAAAACAAGCCGCTTTTTGAGAAAGTTCTTCAATATGCGGACGCATATCTTTAGCTCCCAGCGCACAGTTAAGTCCGATACTCAATAAGTTGGCATGACTTAATGAGTTTAAAAATGCCTCTACGGTCTGGCCGGATAAGGTTCTTCCGCTGGCATCTGTAATCGTTCCAGAGATCATTATATCGATCTTCCTGCCGCTTTCGTTCTCATAATTCTTGGCTGCAAAAAGGGCTGCTTTGGTGATAAGAGTATCCGTAATTGTTTCGAAAAGCAAGACATCAGCCCCACCTTCAATAAGGCCCTTAACCTGCTCATAATAAGCATCTACCAGTTCGTCAAAAGTGACTGCCCGGTAGCCGGGATCATTAACATCAGGCGACATGGAAGCCATTTTTGTTGTGGGGCCAAGGGCGCCGGCAACAAAACGTGGTTTATCAGGATTTTTTAGCGTGTACTCATGGGCTATTTCTTTTGCAATTCGTGCACCTTCGAAACTCATTTCATACGAAAGGTCCTCCATCTGATAGTCGGCCATTGAAATGCGTTGAGTACTGAATGTATTCGTTTCGATGATATCTGCACCGGCTTCTAGATATTCGGCATGTATTGCTTTGATGATATCCGGACGGGTAATGTTCAGCAGGTCATTATTTCCTCTTACATCACACGGATGATCTATAAATCGTTCGCCCCTGAAATCTTCTTCTGTTAACTGATAGCGCTGAATCATGGTGCCCATAGCACCATCAATCACTAATATTCGTTTTTGTAATTCTTCTCTAATGCTCATATGTGATTTAGACATAAGATATGAGATGTGAGATGTGAGATAGCAGGTAACCAGCGATCAAATTTCGCTTAGTCAGTCTAATATCTCACATCTCATATCTCACATCTATAACAGGCTTATCTTCGAAAAGTCGGTATTTATTGACTCTCACTTATCTGTTCCGCCTTGGGCGGATAGAATGTAGCACCTTATTAGCACAGGTTGCTAAGATTTCTCAGGGTCTAATCCCTCCATCTTTCTGAATAAGCAGTGCAAAAATGCAAGATATTTTGATGAAATGCAAATGCAAGGGTGGCTAATCAGTTAGCTGTTGTCAGTTGACTGTAATTACTTGTGTAAATTAGATTTTCCAGGTAACAGGTAACAGATAACCGGTAACAGACAACCCAATCCTACTTCCTGCTTCCGAACAGGCGAAGCAGCATCAAAAACAGGTTGATAAAATCAAGATAGAGGGTTAATGCACCCATAATCACCATTTTATTAGCAGATGCATCTCCATATTCGATACCGGCGGCTATTCGTTTCAGGCGCTGCATATCATAGGCAGTTAATCCTACAAATAAGGCTACACCTATAAAACTGATAATATAATCTAATTGACTGCTCCCTAAAAAGAAGTTTACGATGCTGGCGATAATAATTCCAACCAGAGCCATCATTAGGATGGGGCCGAATTTTG
>CAZGCG010000009.1:0-23740 GCA_964524205.1 uncultured Sphingobacterium sp.
GTCTGTTTTAAGGCAATCTAAGAATTCCTCAGGTATTTCAATTGGATTTGTATCAGGATACAATGTTATATTAACCCAATCGCCTTCTTTTTTGCCTATTTTTTTTCTGATTTCGGCTTTAACCGGTAAAAAAAGCTTGCCATTACCCATTGGCATCAGTTTGTAATTCTTAATCTCAAAATTATCAATCCAACCTCTGACTTTAACCCAGCCAAAAGGAGAACTTTTGTCCTGCAAAACTTCGGGGATGGCAGCATAGGTCCAGCCGCCCTTGCCTGGATATTTTTCAAGCAGATATTTCCTGTTGACTAAAGGTTTTTCCGTTTCCAATTTTCATTATTAGTTCTTGACAGCAATTATAGTTACCATCCTGTTAATGAATTTATTAAATATGATTGTCATCTCCACTTCCTCCAAATAAGCTACAATTTCAGTAGTAAGTAGCCTTATTTTCTTATAGGAACTGATTTTTTGTTGCCATTCATTGTTAACTTTTTCATGTAATAAGTCTGTAACACTTACAAATTCATCATCATAGTCAAGAATGCAGGTTAATATTTTGTTTTCATCACATTTTACTGGAATAAATCTATCTGTTCCGGTTAATTTGTTTGAATAGTCGCGGAATGAAAGAATTAGTTTCCCTTTTTCTCCCAGTGAGTTTGAAATCAGGGATAAAAGAGTTTTAATTTCCGTTTTGTCATTAAGGTGTGATAAAGTATCTCCACAGCATACGATCAACTCCGGTCTATCCCTGAAGTTTCTCGCATGTCTTATGTCGTCATTTATTGTTCTGATATTCAGGTCTTTTGCATTAACTTCAAGTTCATTTAAAAGATGCTGGTTAAAATCAATTGCTAAGACCTTAAATCCGAGTTCTGCGAGTGGGATGCTTTGTAATCCATGCCCTGCACCAAGGTCAAAGGCAAGTTTATTTGATGAGGGGAGAATGGAATTTTCAGTAAGCAGATTTCGAAACTCATTACACTTTAACTGAAAATCTCCCGCCATCCATGAATAAAAGTGACCAAGGTGATTTTCATAGTGTTCTTTTGCTGTCATAGTCAAGAGTTATGTTTGCCTTAATTTATTACTCATTAATATGATTGCATATTTTACTCAGTTATCCGTGCCCTCCCAAACCATTGCTACTTTTCCTTTGGTGCGCATGGCTTCAATATAGCCAATGGCCTCGGGTATATTTTTATAGGAATAGGTCTTTTCAATGTGAACTTTAATTTGCTTGCTTTGAACCAAAGAAGCCAGGATCTCCAAATCTTTTGTGTTTGCTTCAGCCGTAAATTGTGCAAGAGGAAATTTACTGAACACACTTTTTAAAAATACTGACATCATATGTCCAATCGTTGTGAAACCTACCATCACAGCTCTTTGTCCCATACGCTTAAAATCTTCAAAAGAAAGATTACCCTGAATATCAATAATTAAATCATATTTCCCCTTGTGCTGATGTATGTTTTCTTTATCGTATGGAATCACATGATCAGCACCTAAATTCTTTACAAAGTCAAGATTTTTGTCTGAACATACAGCACTTACCCTTGCGCCATAAGCCTTTGCAATTTGAACAGCGAAATGCCCAACACCACCCGATGAGCCATTAATTAAAACTGTCTCACCAGCTTTGAGTTTGCCATGAGTAATCAGGGCTTGCAATGCCGTTACCCCGGCTATCGGCACACTTGCCATCACTTTGAAATCTATTCCTTCAGGCATCAGCGCACATACATTTGCGGGTGCACAGGTATATTCTGCAAAAGCACCCCCTTTAAGAGTTTCTCCAAATACCCGGTCTCCAACCTTGAAGTGCTTTACATTGTTTCCTACTTCCTCTACAATGCCGGCAAAATCTGCTCCCGGAATTTTATCCTTTGGTTTTAATAGTCCAAAGGTAAAGCGCGCGAAAAATGGTTCCCCTCTCAGAATATGCCAGTCGGCGGGATTCGCTGAGTTTGCTGCAACCTTAACCAGGATATGGTCATCTTTTATCATTGGCTTCTCAACTTCCTGTAATTGAAGTACTTCCGGGCCGCCATATTTATATTTTGTAAAAGCTTTCATATTCGTTTAAGTCTTTAAAGTTCAGTATTGTTTGTTAATCTGAGCATCATGGTTTTGTTTTTTATTTGATGTTTATTAGTGTTTTTAGTTACAGTATTGGGCAAATCCAAGTATCTGAAGATCAATAGGAGTGCGAGATTTTCTTTTAAGGTCCAGTTGTTCAGATGAATCTTGTCTTCATTCAGGGAACCTTAAAAGACCCCATAATCTGATCTTATATCCGAAAAGCCAACTGTCTGATTCTCCGCTGTGTGGGAGATTTTAACCTCTAAAAACTGTGGAAAACTTTTTTTGTGGGAGATAGTGGTAAAAAGTGGTAAGTTATTTACTTTTACAGTTGAATATTTATGTAAATACCCGGAATGTCCCATTTCTTAGGAGAATTTGATTGTAAACTTGATGCTAAAGGCCGGATGATGATACCATCCAGTCTGAAGAAACAGCTTCCCGAAGCTGAGCGTGAAGGACTTGTGATCAATCGTGGCTTTGAGAAGCATCTGGTTATTTACACTAAAAAGGAGTGGGATAGCATCACTGAAGAACTGAGCAAGCTCAATGCTTACGAAAAGAAAAGTCGTGATTTTATTCGCTATTTCACCCGGGGGGCTACTGAGCTTTCTTTAGACTCGGCAAACCGTATTCTCTTCCCTAAAGCTTTAATGGAATATGCCGGTATTAGCGGAGAGGTTGTTCTTTCGTGTGTACTGAATAAAATAGAGGTTTGGGCAAAAGATGCTTACGACTCTCAAATGGATAATGAGCCTGAAAACTTCGCCAATCTGGCCGAAGAGGTGATGGGCAGTATGGGAAGGAGGGCGCATGACTGATTATCATAATCCGGTGATGCTGCAGGAATGTATGGAAGGGCTTAATATTAAGCCTGATGGAATTTATGTTGATGTGACTTTCGGGGGTGGTGGCCACTCTCGTGAAATATTGAAGCACCTGGGTCCTAAAGGTCGTTTGCTTGCATTTGATCAGGATGCCGATGCTCAGAAGAATTTACCAAAAGATGATCGATTAACCTTTATTGATCAGAACTTCCGCTACCTCAAAAATAATTGCCGGCTGCAGGGCGCCATTCCTGCGGATGGTATTCTGGCTGATCTGGGTGTCTCTTCTCACCAGTTTGATCAGCCAGAACGGGGGTTCTCTATTCGCTTTGATGCCGATCTGGATATGCGCATGGATCAGGGAGGTTCGCTTACGGCTAAACAGGTAGTTAATACCTACAGCGAGGAGCAATTACACCGCATTTTTGGAATCTATGGCGAGATTAAAAATGCGAAAACACTGGCTCAAACTCTGGTAACCCAGCGTCTTAACAAGCCGATTGATACCGTTGATGAGCTAAAAAAAGCCATTTCAAAACTAATTCCGAAAGGGAAAGAAAATAAGTACCTGGCTCAGGTTTTTCAGGCGCTCCGTATCGAAGTGAACCAGGAACTGGAGGCTTTGAAAGAGTTTTTGGAACAAACGGTGGATGTGCTCAAGAAGGAGGGCCGATTAGTTGTGATGTCTTACCATTCACTGGAAGACAGGCTGGTCAAAAATTTTATTGCGAAGGGTAAGTTTCAGGGTGAAGTGGAGAAGGATTTTTTCGGAAACCAGATCAAGCCCCTTGATAGCATCACACGTAAAGCGATTGTTGCTTCTGATGAGGAAATCATACTGAATAACAGGGCACGTAGCGCCAAATTGAGAATAGCAGTAAAAAATTAAGCTGATAAAGGCTTGAAGAATGAATAACCAATTTAAACAGGACAAAACGGAAGAGGAGTTGGATCAGGAAGCTGAACCTTTAGCTGAGCAATCAGAAAAGGCTGAGCTTCCAAAGAATTTCTTTACTCTGATGTTTACTGAGGGAGTAATCTCAAAGGAGTCGGCTACTCATTTGCTTCCATTTATTGTATTTATCGCCTTTTTGGCAATGATCTATATCGGGAACAGGCATTTTGCCGAGAACAATATCCGCGATATCGACAAGCTAAGCAAGGAAGTGAAAGAACTGAGCTGGGATTTTAAAACATTAAAAGCTGATCTGATGCTGAAAAGCACCCAGACAGAAGTAGCTAAAGAGGTGGATACACTGGGTTTGATTGAACCGAATGAACCACCGAAGAAGATTGTGATAAGTGAGAATGAATTTGATTGAATATTGATATTAATTGGATGAGGTCCCTCCTGCGTCGGGATGACAGATAATTGAAAATTGAAAATGACATTTTACAATGAAGAAGAATTTACTAACCAACTAACTACCAACAACTAACAACTAACAACCAGCAACTAACATGAATATAAGAACCGACATATTGCTCCGTGTGTACATCGCCTTTGGGATGATTGTATTGCTGGCTTTTGCGGTGCTTTATAAGCTTGTGGATGTTCAGATTGTGGAAGGAAAGAAATGGAGATCCATGGCGGATAGTCTTTCTACCCGTTTTGCGAATGTAGAAGCCGCAAGGGGGAATATCTATTCGGTTGATGGCAGTTTGCTGGCTACTTCGGTACCAGAGTATGAGGTCCGCATGGATATGCTGGCTGGAGGCATCGAAAAGGATGATGTTTTCTATGAAAAGGTAGATTCGCTGGCAGCTAAGCTGTCTTCATTTTTTGGAGATAAGTCAAAAAAACAGTATTCACGTATGTTGCGTGAAGCCCGGGCTGAACGTGCCCGTTATCTGCTACTGAAGAGAAATGTAACTCATGCTGAATTAAAAGAGATCCGGAAGTTCCCGATTTTTAATATGGGTCGTTATAAAGGCGGACTGATCTCCGTTCATCAGAATAAACGTATTCTGCCATTTCAGACTCTGGCAGCCAGAACGATTGGCTATAAGAACAAAAACGTACAGCCGGTTGGTCTTGAGGGAGCATACAGTGCCTATATAGACGGAGAAAGTGGTAAGCGCCTGATGCAGCGTATTGCAGGTGGTGTTTGGATGCCTGTGAATCAGGATATTGAAATTGCACCAAAAGAAGGTGCTGATATCATTTCTACAATCGATATCAATATGCAGGATGTGGCGCAAAGGGCATTGAAAAAGCAATTAATTACCAGTGATGCGGATCATGGTTGCGTTATTCTGATGGAAGTTGCCACGGGTGAGATCAGGGCAGTTGCCAATTTCAGTAAGGTTAGTGAAGGTGAATATAAAGAGCAGTTCAATTATGCAATTGCCGCAAGTCAGGATCCTGGTTCTACATTTAAACTGGCTTCCTACATGGCTCTGCTTGAAGATAAAAAAGTTGATACCAGCACTTTGGTAGCTACCGAAGACGGAACTTACCGTATTCCTGGGCATACTATCCGCGACTCACACGGAGGTATCGGAACTGTTTCTGTGAAACGGGCTTTTGAAGAATCATCTAACGTAGCCATCGCAAAATTGATCAATGCCGCCTATCAGAATGATCAGGAAAAATTCCCGGCTCATTTATACGACTGGGGGCTGAATAAAAAATTAGAACTTCAGATTCCGGGAGAAGGTCAGCCGGTGATCAAAAATCCAAAGAACAGAAGCTGGAACAAGAAACAAACCCTGCCTCAGATGGCCTATGGGTATGAGATGCAGATTACTCCACTACAGATGCTGGCCTTTTATAATGCTGTGGCGAATGATGGAAGATATATCGCTCCGATTTTTGTACGCGAGATCAGACGTCTGGGAAACACCGTGGAGCAGTTCAAGGCAAGGGTTATTAATGAGAAAATTGTTTCGGATGAGACCATTAAAAAAGCACAGGAGCTTTTGGAAGCTGTTGTTTTAAATGGGACAGCAAAGTCACTGGCCTCACCTCTCTATAAAATTGCCGGAAAAACCGGAACTGCTCAGGTGGCCGATGCTAATAAGGGTTATCGCGTTGACAAGAAGTATCAGGCTTCATTCTGCGGTTACTTCCCGGCAGATAATCCAAAATATTCGCTGATTGTGGTGGTCAACAATCCGCGCAAGGGAACCTATTATGCAGCATCTGTGGCCGGTCCGGTTTTCAGGGAGATTGCCGACAGGGTTTTCGCGAGTGATATCAACATGTTTGACCCTCTTAAGGAGCAAAAATTTACAGGAAGTCTGAAGCTGCCTGAAGCGAAGGCCGGAGAGCGTAAAGCAACTCAGGCTGTCTATAAAGCATTTGGTATCAAGGCATTGTTTGCCTCAAACTCCGATTATATAAGTTTGGATACCAATAAGGGTGTTGTCTCTCAGGAAGTAAAGATTACCGAAGGTTTGGTGCCTGATGTGAGCGGAATGGGATTGAAGGATGCACTTTATGTTGCCGGCAATTCAGGTTTAAAAGTGCTGGTTCGCGGAAGCGGAAAGGTGGTCAGACAATCACTTGCTGCAGGTACAAGTGTTCAAAAGGGTATTCCAATTGTTTTAGAACTCGAATGATGAAGAAGCTCAAGGATATATTATACGGAGTATCACTCAGGCAGGTTTCGGGTTCAACCAACGGGAAAGTGTCGGGTATTTGCTTCGATTCGCGCAAAGCAGCTCCGGGAGTTTTATTTGTGGCAGTGCGCGGTACTGAATCTGATGGACATGCTTTTATAAATCGTGCCATTGATCAGGGTGCAACAGCGGTGCTATGTGAAGAATTCCCTAAAGACTTAAAAGAGAAGGTAAGCTATTTTCTGGTTGAGAACTCAGCTAAGGCACTAGGAATTACAGCATCCAATTTTTATGATAATCCCTCTTCAAAACTAAAACTGGTTGGGGTTACCGGTACGAACGGTAAAACAACGATTGCGACTTTACTTTTTCAATTATTTCAGGATCTGGGATATAAAACTGGATTGCTTTCTACCGTTCAAAATCAGATCAATGACCTTGTAGTTCCGGCTACCCATACAACGCCTGATCCGGTAGTATTGAACAGTCTGCTGAATGATATGGTTGAAAGCGGCTGTGATTATTGTTTTATGGAGGTTAGCTCGCATGCAATGACTCAACACAGAACCGAAGGACTGAGTTTTTCGGGAGGGATATTCACTAACCTAACGCATGATCATCTCGATTTTCACAAGACATTTGATGCCTACCTGAAAGCTAAGAAGAGCTTTTTTGATGGCTTGACCAGTCAGGCTTTTGCGCTCACCAATATTGATGATAAGAACGGGATTGTGATGCTTCAGAATACGGGCGCACACAGAAAGACTTACGGACTTAAAAATATTGCTGATTTTAAAGCCAGGATCATTGAAAATCATTTCAGTGGTTTACTGCTGAATATCGATGGGCAGGAAGTATGGTTTAAGATGGTAGGAAGCTTCAATGCCTACAATCTGCTTGCAGTTTATGCTACGGCATTATTGCTTGAGCAGGATCGTACCAGGGTATTGACTTCCCTCAGCCGCTTAAGCGGTGCCGAAGGCCGTTTCGATTATATTATTTCGCCTGCAGGTATTATTGGTATTGTAGATTATGCCCATACTCCCGATGCTGTGCAAAATGTGCTGAGCACCATTCAGGATATCCGCAAAGGAACCGAACAGGTAATAACTGTGATCGGATGTGGAGGAGACAGGGATAAAACCAAGCGTCCGGTGATGGCCAAAGTGGCATGCGACTGGAGTACGAAGGTTGTCCTGACTTCTGATAATCCACGTTCTGAAGTTCCGGAGCAGATTATTAAGGAGATGGAAGAAGGGGTGATGCCAAGCAATAAGAAGAAGACACTTTCAATTACCGATAGAAAAGAAGCAATCCGTACGGCCTGCCATTTGGCGAAGCCCGGTGATATTATCCTGGTTGCCGGAAAAGGTCATGAAAAATATCAGGATATCGCTGGGGTGAAACTTCCTTTTGATGATAAAGAGATTTTAACTGAATTTTTAAATCTGATGAGCTAATGCTATACTATCTGTTCACATGGCTGGATAAGCAATATGATATTCCCGGAGCAGGATTGTTCCAGTTTATCTCATTCCGTACTGCAATGGCAGTTATCTTATCTCTGATTCTGACCACAGTTTATGGCAGCCGCCTAATTAGATTACTGAGAGCAAAACAGGTTGGTGAATCGGTTAGAAATCTGGGTCTTGAAGGGCAAATGCAAAAGCAGGGTACTCCAACCATGGGTGGATTGATCATTCTTCTCGGAATTCTGTTGCCAACCATACTTTTTGCCAAAATTGATAATATCTATATCATTCTCATGCTGGTAACTACGGTCTGGATGGGTCTGATAGGCTTTGTTGATGATTATATCAAGGTATTTAAAAAGGATAAAGAGGGTTTAGCAGGTCGTTTCAAGATTATGGGTCAGGTGGGCCTTGCATTGATTATTGGCTGGACCATGTATTTTCACCCTGATATTGTAGTCAGGGAACAGGTAACACTACCTGCAAAGGTCAGTGCACCATTAGATGTTCATAAACGTGGAGATCAGTTTTATTATACCCAGGACCTCAAATCGACCATTACCAATGTTCCTTTTTATAAGGATAATGAATTTGATTATGCCAAGGTGCTGACTGTCTTTGGTGATGGTTATGAAAAGTATTCACTGGTTGTGTTTCTATTGTTTGTGATTGTTATTGTCACAGCTGTTTCGAACGGAGCCAATCTTACAGATGGTATTGATGGCTTGGCCACAGGGACATCAGCCATTATCGGTATCACGCTGGCTATTCTTGCTTATGTTTCGGGTAATACGATTTTTGCCGATTACCTGAATATCATGTATATCCCAAATTCAGGAGAACTAGTAATTTTTGCCGGTGCATTTGTTGGGGCATGCGTAGGCTTTTTATGGTATAATTCATATCCTGCCCAGGTTTTTATGGGGGACACAGGCAGTCTGGCTATCGGTGGAATTATTGCCGCTTTCGCGATCATGATTCGTAAAGAATTGTTGATTCCGACACTGTGCGGAGTGTTCCTGGTCGAAAATCTTTCTGTGATTATGCAGGTTTCCTATTTCAAGTATACGAAGCGAAAGTTTGGTGAAGGAAGGCGAATCTTTTTGATGTCGCCATTGCATCATCACTATCAGAAGAAGGGATATCATGAGGCCAAAATCGTTACCCGATTCTGGATCGTTGGAATATTACTGGCAATTATAACTATTGTGACTTTAAAATTGCGTTAATGGGGGCTGAGAAATATATCGTTGTTTTAGGTGCCGGCGAAAGTGGGACAGGTGCAGCATTATTAGCTCAGAAGGAGGGTTTTACCGTATTTGTTTCAGATTTCGGGCCTATTGCTGATCAGTATAAGAAGGAACTGGAGCAGGCCGGAATTCCTTTTGAGGAGAATCAGCATACCGAAGATCGTATTCTAACTGCTGCCGAGGTGATTAAGAGCCCGGGAATTCCTGATAAAGCCCCGATCATAAAAAAATTGATTGATAAGAATATTCCAATCATCTCTGAAATTGAATTTGCGGCAAGGTACACCAGTGCAAAGCTGATCTGCATCACCGGATCAAACGGCAAGACTACCACAACCATGCTTACCTATCATATTCTGCAAAACGCAGGCCTTAATGTGGGTCTCGCAGGTAATATTGGCAAGAGCTTTGCCAAGCAGGTCGCCTTCGATGATTTTGAATATTATGTTTTGGAGATCAGCAGCTTTATGCTCGATAATATGTACAGCTTCAAAGCTGATATCGCTGTCTTATTAAACATCACACCTGATCATCTTGACAGGTATGATTACAAAATGGAAAATTATTCGGATTCCAAATTCAGAATTATTCAGAATCAGCAGCAGGATGATGTATTCATCTATTGCGCTGATGATGAGGAGATTAATAAAGGTCTGGCAAAACGCCGGATAACCTCAAAAGCCTATCCTTTCTCCATTGAGAAAATCCTTGAAAAAGGTGCTTTTCTTCAGGGAGATCAAATCATAATTAACCTACACCACACAAACCAAGAATTACTGACTATGTCACTTAACGATTTAGCTCTGCAGGGCAAGCACAACATTTATAATTCTATGGCTTCGGGCATAGTAGCAAAGGTGCTTGAATTAAGAAACGAGACCATTCGCGAAAGCATGGGAAGTTTTACAAATATCGAACATCGCCTTGAGCATGTGGCCAAAATTTCGGGAATCGATTTTATCAATGATTCTAAAGCAACAAACGTTAATTCAACCTGGTATGCCCTCGAAAGTATGCCCGGAGATGTTGTACTTATCCTTGGTGGGGTGGATAAGGGCAATGATTATAACATGCTGAAAGATCTGGTTAAGTCTAAAGTAAAATCAATCGTTTGTTTGGGCAAGGATAATAAAAGGATACATGAAGCTTTCGAGAATGATGTGGAAGTGATTGTAAATACATTTTCGGCAAATGAGGCGGTTCAGATCGCTTATCACCTCGCAAAAAAGGGGGATACCGTACTCTTATCGCCTGCATGCGCAAGCTTCGACCTGTTTAAGAATTATGAGGACAGGGGGAATCAGTTTAAGAAGGCGGTTAAAGAATTATGACAATTGACAATTGACAATTGACACCCGATAGCTATCGGGTTGACAATTGAAAATGACAATTAAAATATTGAAATCTCATTTGCAATGAACCAGTGAATTACTAACAACCAACAACTAACAACCAACAACCAGAATAAATGGAAAGACTAATAAGCAAAACAAAAGGTGACCGCTGGATCTGGCTGATCGTGATCTTACTTTCGGTATGGTCGCTGCTGGCTGTTTACAGTGCAACCGGAACACTTGCTTACAAAAAGGGTGTTGGTTCAGAGCAGTTTTTAATCAAGCACCTGGTTATGATTGTTGGTGGTATTGCTTTAATGTATTTTTCACATTTGCTTGATTACCGGTATTATGCCGGGATTTCCAAAGTATTGATGGTTATAACGATCCCATTGCTGGCATATACGCTGATCTTTGGGGCCAGTGTGAATGAGGCCAGTCGTTGGGTAACTATTCCAATCATTAATCAGACATTCCAGACTTCCGATTTGGCAAAACTGGCTCTGATTACATTTCTGGCACGAACTCTGAGTAAGAAGCAGGAGAATATCAAGGATGTAAAAAAGGCATTTTTGCCAATCATGGCTGCAGTATGTGCAGTGTTTGTATTGATAGCACTTGCTAATCTTTCAACTGCTTTAATGTTATTTGGTGTTAGCATTCTCTTATTGATCATGGGTAGAATCAGCATCAAGCAGATTTCTATTGTATGTCTTGCAGGTGTGGTACTACTGGGTGCAGTAATGATGCTGGGTCCAAGAAGGAAGACCTATATCTCACGGATAGATACCTTTATTCATCCTGAAAAGGCTGATCCTGATAAGGCATTTCAGGCTAACCAGGCTAAAATTGCAATTGCAACAGGTGGAATTTTTGGCAAAGGACCGGGTAACAGTACCCAGCGTAATTTCCTGCCGCACCCTTATTCAGATTTTGTATTTGCCCTGATCATTGAGGAATACGGTATGGTTGGAGGAGTCGGATTGGTATTGCTATACCTGCTTTTTCTGTACCGTTGTGTCTTGATTGTGACCGATAGCCCCAAGGCATTTGGGGCATTACTGGCGGCTGGTTTAAGTTTTAGCCTGACCATTCAGGCATTTGCAAACATGGCCGTCGCAGTTGGGCTTGGTCCGGTGACCGGGGTTCCGTTGCCGCTTGTTAGTATGGGAGGAACATCCATTCTGTTTACCAGTGTGGCTTTCGGAATTATACTGAGTGTGAGCAGGGATATCGAGGAAAAGAAAAATAAGAGTAAGGAAAAAGTAATTATTGGTGAAATACCGGCAATGGGATAACTGATGAAGCATTTAAGGTTTTAAAGCTGATTCAAAGAAAATAAGAAATGGGAAAAAGAGTGATCATAAGCGGAGGCGGAACAGGCGGACATATATTTCCGGCTGTAGCAATAGCGAATGCGCTCAAAAAAATTGATCCCGGCACGGAAATTCTATTTGTTGGGGCCAATGGACGCATGGAGATGGAGAAAGTCCCTGCTGCCGGATACAAAATTATCGGATTAGATATTCAGGGATTTCAGAGAAGCTCTATCCTTAAAAATGTTTTGCTGCCTTATAAGCTATTGAAAAGTGTGATGAGGGCAAGATCAATAATTAAAGATTTTAAACCTGATGCTGCTGTTGGGGTTGGAGGTTATGCTTCCGGGCCATTATTGTATGCAGCTTCACAGCTGAAAATTCCCTATCTGATTCAGGAGCAGAATTCCTTTGCAGGGATAACCAATAAGATTTTAGGGAAAGATGCAGAGCTTATCTGCGTTGCATTTAAGGGAATGGAAAAATTCTTTCCTGCAGAGAAAATCAGGATTACAGGTAATCCAATCAGGAAGGAAGCAGTTGATATTGAGAATAAGCGCTTTGCAGCTGCAGAATTATTGAGCCTTTCGCCACATAAAAAGACAATTCTGCTGACAGGAGGCAGTTTGGGCTCAGGCACCCTGAATAAGAGTATGTATTCGGGACTGGATAAGATCCTGGCTGCAGATGTGCAATTGATCTGGCAGACCGGTAAATATTATTACCAATCGGTAATGGAGCAAATGAAAGGAAAGGAGCATCCCAATATAAAGGTGCTAGAATTTCTTCACCGGATGGATCTGGCATATGCTGCTGCCGACCTGGTGATATCCAGGGCTGGAGCAGGTACCATTGCCGAATTGTGCGCAGTAAAAAAGCCGGTGATTCTGGTTCCTTCGCCTAATGTGGCTGAAGATCATCAGACAAAGAATGCAATCGCTTTGGTAGAGAATGATGCAGCAATAATGGTTGGGGATGCGATGGCTGAACTCGAACTGATTGATATTGCCTTATTGCTGATTGATAATAAGGATAAATGTAAATCGCTTTCTGATAACATTGGTAAAATGGCTTTGCCTGATGCTGATGAAGTGATTGCAAGAGAAGTATTGAGAATTGCAAAATATTAGCGGAGTATTTTTTAAACAACAATATGGAATTAGAAAATATTAAACGGGTTTATTTAATTGGTATCGGAGGCATCGGAATGAGCGGTCTAGCCCGCTATTTCAAAAAGCGCGGATGCGTGGTCTGTGGCTATGATAAAACCATAACCCCACTTACCTCTGCGATGAGAAATGAGGGTATTTCTGTTGTTTATCAGGATGAGGAAGATAACCTGAAAGTTAGTTTCCTTGAAAACGATCCCGAAACCCTGATCATTTATACTCCTGCAATTCCAAAGGATTCCAAAATATTGAATTATTTCAGGTCGGGAGGGTTTTCGCTTAAAAAGCGCTCTGAAGTCTTGGGTATCATCAGCAAAGGGATGTACACAATCGCTGTTGCTGGTACTCATGGCAAGACCACTACCTCCAGCATCATAGCCCACGTACTTAAGGATAGTGGATACGATTGTTCTGCATTCCTTGGCGGAATCGCAACTAATTATGATTCAAATGTATTGTTTGGTGATAATAATACAATGGTGGTAGAGGCTGATGAGTTTGATCGTTCTTTCCTTACCCTTTATCCCGATGTTGCTATCGTCACTTCAATGGATGCCGATCATCTTGATATCTACGGAGACCGTTCACACCTTGTCGAATCATTCAGGCAATTTGTTTCCCAGATCAAAGAAGGTGGCAGACTAATTTTTAAAAAGGGACTCGATCTTAGCGGAGGTAAAACCTATTCAGCAAATGTGCTGGCAGATATTCAGGCAGTCAATGTTAAAGTGCAGGATGGAAGTTTCTATTTTGATTTCAAAAATGAGAATATCGTGATTGAAAATATTCAGCTCGGTTTGCCGGGTCTGCATAATATTGAAAATGCTGTTGCTGCGATTGAAGTTGCATTACACCTGGGTATCGATCCTGAAAAAATAAAAAAGGCATTGGCAAGTTTTCTCGGTGTGAAAAGGCGCTTTGAGTATATCCTTAAAGACCAGAAGCATATTTATATTGATGACTATGCTCATCATCCGGAAGAGTTAAGGGCTTGTATTCAGGCGGTAAAAACACTTTACCCTGGTAAGAAACTAACGACAATCTTTCAGCCACATTTGTTTACACGCACAAGGGATTTTGCTGAAGGTTTTTCGGAGGTACTGAGTATGACAGATGAGCTTATCATGCTGGATATTTATCCGGCAAGAGAACTTCCTATAGAAGGCGTTAGCTCAGCCATGATTCTGGATAAAGTAAGTATTGAAGCAAAGCAGATATTATCAAAAGAACAAACACTGGATTATATCAGGGCGCAAAAACCTGAATTATTATTAACAGTGGGTGCCGGTGATATCGACACTCTTATTATACCATTGAAAGAAATTTTAACAAATGCTTAAAAAAATTAATTGGCGAGCAATTTTATTTGGTTTCCTCTGGCTGATCAGCCTGAGCGGACTGATTACGCTGATGAGTTTTATAGAAGTAAAGAAGAGCGCTTTAAAGTGTAAGGATGTAAAAGTATTACTTCCGGGGCAGTTTAATTTCATTGAACGGGATGAGGTTGACAGGATCCTGATGGAAAATGGCGGGGCTATGCTTGGAAAGGATATGAATGATATCAATATTCATAAACTTGAGAATGCTCTGAAGGCTAATCCTTTTATAGAATTTGCGAAGGTATACGCTGATATGACCGGAGTTATCCATGTTCAGATCAGACAGAGGGAGCCTGTGCTGAGAGTTGTGAATATGGCAAACCTGCATTTTTATATTGATGGTAATGGAAATAAAATACCGCTTTCAGATAATTATACGGCAAAGGTGCTGGTTGCAAGTGGTCTGATAGAGGAAGATTTCAGCGGCCGGGTAGATACACTCAAAACAAAGATGGCCAGGGATCTTTTCCGTACAGCGCTCTATATCAAAAGCGATACTTTATGGGATAATCAGATCGAACAATTGTTTGTGGATCTGAAGGGGGATATAGAAATGGTTCCGCGGGTAGGAGGGCATAAGATTATTTTAGGTAGCGCCGATTCACTGCAGATCAAATTCAGAAATCTGCTTGTGTTTTACAAGAAGGCAATTCCTAAGGTGGGTTGGGATACCTATAAAACGATCAATCTGAAATACGCAAATCAGATTGTTTGCGAAAAGAACATTATTGATAGCACTAAGATCACGATCGACATCAATAAACAGATTGCCGATAGTACTATAACAGAAACTCAGAACTAATAAATTTTAATACAAAGAATATGGATCAAATTAACTCAGCTTCAGCCAAAAATTCACCAATAGTTGTCGGTTTGGACATCGGTACAACTAAGATTTGTGTTACCGTTGGTCGCAGAAGCGAACATGGTAAAATCGAAGTTTTGGGTATGGGTAAAGCCGAATCTGCGGGAGTTACCCGTGGAGTAGTTTCCAATATTCAGAAAACCGTACAGGCAATCATACTTGCGGTTGAAGAAGCCAGTGCCCAATCAAATGTGGATGTTAAGATCGTTAATGTTGGGATTGCCGGGCAGCATATCAAGAGTCTTCAGCATCGCGGTATCCTGACCCGTAAAGAATTGAATACCGAAATCCAGCGTAAGGATATCGACAAGTTGATTGAGGACATGTACAAACTGGTGATGCCTCCGGGAGAGGAGATTATTCATGTATTGCCTCAGGAATTTACCGTGGATAATGAACCGGGGATAAAGGACCCTATCGGGATGGCAGGCGTGCGTCTGGAAGCCAATTTCCATATCATTTCAGGCCATGTTAGCGCGGTTAAAAATATTTTAAAATGTGTTGGGAATGCCGGACTTGAAACTCAGGAACTAATCCTTGAACCACTTGCATCATCTGAGTCGGTGCTGAGTGAGGAGGAAAAAGAAGCAGGAGTGGTTCTGGTCGATATCGGTGGTGGTACTACCGACCTGGCTATATTCCATGAAGGAATTATCCGTCATACAGCGGTTATTCCATTCGGTGGTAATAGTGTTACTGAAGATATCCGGGAGGGATGTTCGGTAATGCGTAATCAGGCCGAGTTATTGAAAACCCGTTTTGGCTCAGCTCTTGCTGAGGAAAATAAAGAGAATGAAATTATCTGCGTCCCGGGTCTTCGCGGCAGGGAGCCTAAAGAGATATCCGTAAAAAATCTTGCTTATGTAATTCAGGCGAGAATGGAAGAGATTATTGAACATGTTTATTATGAAATTAAATCCTCAGGATATGAGAAGAAGCTGATCGCCGGAATCGTGATTACAGGTGGTGGGGCCCAACTGAAGCATTTACCTCAGCTGGTTGAATTTGTAACCGGGCTTGATAGCCGTATCGGTTATCCAAATGAACATTTGGCAAAGAATGATGTGCTTCCAAAAAATGTATATGATGAATTAAAAAGTCCGATGTATGCAACCGGTATTGGTCTGCTGATCAAGGGTATACAGAAGGCAGAACTGGTCGAGGAATCAGTAGTGTCTGTTGGTGCTCCTGTTGAAAAAATAAAGGCAGTTCAGAAGCCGAAAAAAGGGCAGGGAATGTTTGAATGGATATTGCAGTCGAGTACTAAATTCATCAAGGATGATATCAAGGATGAGGATTATACAAATTAATTTTCCACAATAGCGGAGTTTCCCACAATCGCATGATTAAGGAAAAGCACCGTGGAAAATTGGCTAGTTTTACAGTGTAAACTGTCTAAGAATGAACAAGATTTACCCAACTGATAATTAAGAATATGCAGTTTGAAATGTTAAAAGAAAAGTCATCTATCATCAAAGTAATTGGTGTTGGTGGCGGCGGCGGTAATGCTGTAAACCATATGTACCGTCAGGGAATCACAGGTGTTGATTTCATAATTTGTAATACCGATGCGCAGGCTCTTGAGCTGAGTCCTATACCCAATAAAGTTCAGTTAGGTGCGAGCTTAACAGAAGGAATGGGTGCAGGATCTATCCCTGAGGTTGGTAAGAACTCTGCGATTGAAAATATTGATGATATCAAGCGGATGCTTGGTACCAATACCAAAATGCTTTTTATCACTGCCGGAATGGGTGGTGGTACAGGAACTGGTGCAAGTCCGATTATTGCCAAAGCAGCAAAGGAGATGGACATCTTAACCGTAGGTATCATTACTACTCCGTTCTCATTTGAAGGAAAGCGCAGGAAGACTCAGGCTGAAGAAGGTCTGGAAGAGTTTAAAAAATATGTGGATTCTTACCTGGTTATTTCAAATGATCGTTTGCGTGAAATCTTTGGGAATCTTACTCTGGGTTCTGCATTTGCACAGGCTGACAATATTTTAACGACTGCTGCAAAAGGTATTGCCGAGATCATCACTATTCCCGGCTATATAAACGTTGACTTTAAGGATGTGCGTACCGTGATGAAAGAGAGCGGTGTGGCAATCATGGGAAGTTACGCTGCTGAGGGCGAGAATCGCGCACTGAGGGCAGTGGAAGGTGCTTTAGCATCTCCTTTGCTTAAGGATAATGAGATTGAAGGTGCCCGTTATATCCTTTTGAATATCAGCTCAGGAGATAAGGAAGTGACCATGGATGAAGTGAGTATCATTACTGATTTCATTCAGCAGGAAGCCGGACTTGCAGCCGATCTGATCTGGGGTAATTGTACAGACGAAGCCCTTGGTGAAAAGATTTCGGTAACTATTATTGCTACAGGTTTCCAAACAAGGGAAGAGCGTGAGGTTGAAAAGAGCCAGGTGCGTAAAGTATCTCTTCTGACTCCAGAACAGGCGCCATTGGTGAAGCCTGTACAGGAAAATACCTTCCTGGAGGTTAAAAATGAAGAATTAAATGTGCCTGTTCTAAAAACCAGGGAAGAAAGTCAGGTTGATCTTTTTGCCGGCTACTTTCAAAGTGCTCCCAAAATAGAGGAAGAGAAAATGGAGGATGTTGATCTTATTCGTCATAGCTTGATTGATGAGAATCCTGCTCCGCAGGAAACAGCTCCAATAGAGCCGGCTTATGAATTTGTTGTTAAAACAGAAGAGTTTAGTCTGCAAACTGAACCGCTTGCCGAAATAGAGGAAGAAGAAATTCCTGAAGTAGTGTTCAATCCCGATGAAAATAAAACGGATGAATCTATTGAAGAACAATTACGTAAGTCGAAAGAAAGAATTCTTCGTTTGAAAGACCTGAGTATGAAATTGCGTACAACCAATGGCTTGCAGGAGCTTGAGAACGAACCAGCTTATAAGCGTAAACAAATGTCCCTTCCCGATGTTCCTCATTCTTCAGAGTCTCAGGTGTCCCGTTTTACGCTGAGCGTGGAAGAGGGAATTACTGAGATCAGACCTAATAATTCATTTTTGCATGATAACGTTGATTGAGTATTGAGTAGAGAGAATTGAGTATTGAGATGGGAGATTAAGACTTCATTTCACATTTAGTACTATTTACTGATAACTGATAACAGACAACTAATAGAAAAAGACAGGACAATTCCTGTCTTTTTCTATTAAATTACTGATCAGTTTGAACCTTAATCAGGCAGAAGAATCCAGTCCTGGTATCTCAAATCTCATATCTCACATCTCACATCTCATATCTCACATCTAATATTGTGAATCATCTTGTTAAATATTAACTTTGCCCCAAATAGAAGCTAACAATAAAATTATACCAATTGGATTTATTTGATAAAATTTCGAAAAATATGGGACCTCTGGGCCAGCACCAGAAAATGGCCCATGGTTATTTCTCCTTCCCCAAATTAGAAGGTGAGATAGGTCCGCATATGATGTTCAGAGGTAAAGAGCACCTGATTTGGAGTTTGAATAATTACCTCGGACTTGCCAACCATCCGGAAGTTCGTAAAGCCGACACAGATGCAACTGCAGAGTACGGACTTGCTTACCCGATGGGAGCCCGTATGATGTCAGGTAATTCTAATCATCATGAAGCACTTGAAAGAGAACTGGCTGAGTTTGTAGGAAAGCAGGATTCATTCTTATTGAATTATGGCTATCAGGGAATCATGTCGGCAATTGATGCTTTGATCGACAGGCATGATGTTATTGTTTATGATGCCGAATCGCATGCATGTATTATTGATGGGGTTCGTCTTCATCAGGGGAAACGTTTTGTTTATACCCATAATGATATGGAAAGCCTTGAAAAGCAGCTTGAGAGAGCAACCCGATGGGTTGCAAATACAGGTGGTGCTATTCTGGTGATTACAGAAGGTGTATTCGGGATGTCGGGTGCACAGGGAAAATTGAAAGATATCGTAGATCTGAAGTCGAAATTCAATTTCCGTCTTTTAATTGATGATGCACATGGCTTTGGAACAATGGGTCCAACTGGTGCCGGAACTCATGAAGAGCAGGGATGTATTGAAGGCGTGGATATATATTTCGGAACCTTTGCAAAGTCGATGGCTGGAATAGGTGCATTTATCGCTTCAACAGAAGAGATCACAAACTTCCTTCGTTATAATATGCGTTCGCAGACTTTTGCGAAGTCATTACCAATGCCAATGGTAATAGGTCTAAGGAAAAGACTTGAATTGTTGAAGAGCAAACCCGAGTTGAGAGAGAAATTATGGTTCATTGCTACCACCCTGCAAAATGGCCTCAAGCAAAGAGGATTTAATATTGGAGTCACCAATACTATGGTAACTCCTGTTTTTCTTCAGGGAGAGCTTCAGGAAGCTACTGCTATTACCATGGATCTGAGAGAGAACTATGGTATCTTCTGTTCAATTGTAATGTATCCGGTTATACCAAAGGGTTTGATCATGCTGCGTCTTATTCCAACAGCACTGCATACCATCGAAGATGTGAACCGTACACTTGATGCTTATAGTGAACTTGCTGAAAAATTGAAAAAGGGACATTATAAAGAGAAGAGTACTGTCGGAGCATAATCTCCAGCTCAGCTTTAAGCCCCTTAGTTTTAGATAATAAAAAACGCCTTCAGAGTGCTTCTGAGGGCGTTTTTTATTAAAGTTATTTTGTAAATCCTTGAATTATAAGGAATTAATATTTCGAAACGGATAAATATTGTGCATAACTGCTTAAAATGTGGAAAAAAACGCTAAAAACGCATGATTTTATTTATTTTAACTGTTCTTTATATGAAAAAAACATTTTACATTAGCTTATAGTAAACAATACTAACCTCAAAACTAAAGGAGTAAAAACATGAAAAAATTCACTGAAGCAAAAAATTTATTCGAATCACTGGAAGCGGATGCTGAGAAGTTCTACAGTAAGTCTAACAGCGCTGCTGGTACTCGCGTAAGAAAAGGAATGCAAGATTTAAAGAACCTGGCTCAGGCTATTCGTCTTGAAGTTCAGACTATGAAGAACAAGGAAGCGGCAAAATCTGCTAAGAAAAAATAATTTTGCAATTCAAACAAAAAAAAGGCTCTGCTATCAAAAGCAGGGCCTTTTTTGTTATTGTGATTTGGCCTAAATCTGGTTTAATAATTCCAGTTGGGCCTTGATTTTGTTTTCTGTTACTTCACTTATTTTAACCAGAGGCAGTCTCATGTGATCTTCGCAAATTCCCATCATATTCATGGCTGATTTTACTCCCCCGGGATTCCCTTCAGCAAAGCATAGGGATGTAAATTCAGTCAGGCTGTGATGTAAGGGCTGTGCTTCGATAAACTTCCCATCCAGGCACATTCTCACCATAGTTGAAAATATCCCTGGCAGGGCATTCCCAATCACAGAAATAACACCGACTGCTCCCATTGAGATCAATGGCAAAGCAATGGCATCATCTCCCGAAATGAACAGGAAGTCCTCAGGTTTATCCTTGATGATCTTATTAAACTGATCAAAATTGCCGGATGCCTCTTTCATGGCGATGATATTTTTACAATCATGGGCAAGCCGCAGGGTGGTTTCTGCACTCATATTTACCCCGGTTCTTCCCGGAACATTATATAATATGATTGGCAGAGGACTTTCTTCAGCAACAACTTTATAGTGCTGATAAATCCCTTCCTGTGTAGGTTTATTATAATATGGACAAACAGAAAGAATGGCGTCAAATCCCTTTGAGTCAAATTTCTTAAGATCATTCAATACTTCAGAGGTATTATTGCCTCCAATCCCTGCTACCAGGGGTACTCTTCCGTTTACATGCGAGATCGTGGTATCCCAAACTGCCCGTTTCTCTTCACTGTTAAGTGTTGCTGATTCGCCGGTTGTCCCCAGCGAAACAATGTACTCAACACCACCATTGATCATATGGTCGATCACAGTTTTGAGAGCAGTATGGTCAACAGACCGATCTGCCTTAAATGGAGTAATAATGGCTACTCCTGTTCCATGAAATTTATTCATTATACTATATTTATCCGATAGAAACTCCGCTAATTTAAGCGGAATGGCTCAATATTAAAACGATTTTGCGAATATTAGGCGATTATCTCAAAATTATTGCAGCATTTCGACTAATTCCTGGTCAGAAATGATGGGAATCTGCAGCTTCACAGCTTTCTCTAGTTTAGATGGCCCCATATTATCTCCTGCAACGAGGTAATTTAATTTAGCAGAGATGCTGCTCAAAATTTTGCCACCATTGGCTTCAATAAGGTCTTTCAAATCATCGCGACTGTATTTCTCAAACACGCCGGAAATGATGAATGATTTACCTTCCAGCTTATTGCTGGCAAGTTCAATTATATTCTGAACAGATTCGAACTGTAGTCCATGGAGCCGAAGTGCTTCTATCTGTTCTCTATGACGGGGTTCTTTAAAATATTCGATGATGCTTTCGGCGATTCGTTCTCCAATCTCATCAACAGAAATGAGTTCGTCATAACTGGCATTCATCAGACTGTCAATGTCCTTAAAGTATGCTGCGATTTTTTTTGCTACAGTTTCGCCGACATAGCGTATTCCAAGTCCGAAAAGTACTTTTTCGAATGGCATCTGTTTGGATTTTTCAATTCCCTCAAGCATATTCCTGATCGATCGCTCTCCAAAACGCTCTATCTCTTTAAGCTGGTCTTCTTTTTCATGAAGCAGGTACAGATCGGAGATGTGTTCAATAAATCCTTTTCTGTAAAAGGCTTCAATGGTCTCATGCCCTAAGCCTTCAATATTCATAGCCTTGCGACTGATGAAATGCTGCATTTTACCGACTATCTGTGGTGGACAGCCTTCATCGTTCGGACAGTAGTGAACAGCTTCCCCTTCTTTTCTCTGAAGATTACTTCCGCATTCAGGACAAATATCCGGATAGCTGATTTTCAAAGCATTCTGGCTTCGTTTCGAGGTGTTTACGGCAATGATCTTTGGAATGATCTCCCCTCCTTTTTCAACAAGAACTGTATCACCTTCATGAAGATCAAGGCGTTTAATTTCATTGGCATTATGCAATGTAGCCCGTTTTACAGTTGTGCCGGCAAGAAGAACCGGTTTCAGGTTTGCAACAGGTGTTACAGCACCGGTACGACCAACCTGATAAGTAACTTTTTCAAGTATGGTTTCTACTTCCTGAGCTTTATATTTATAAGAGATGGCCCAGCGAGGGGATTTTGCGGTAAAGCCTAATTCCTGCTGCTGAGAGTAATTATTTACTTTAATTACAATCCCATCGATGTCATAACTTAAGCCGAATCTTTTCTCATCCCAGTAGTGGATAAATTCGAGCACATCTTCAATATTACTGCACAATTTGCTATGCTCACATACATGAAAACCTAATTTTTTTACGGCTTCCAGGCTTTCCCAATGGGTATTGTAAATAAGTTTATCGGCGTAAAGGAAGTATAAAAAGCAATCTAAGGGGCGTTTTGCAACTTCACTTGAATCCTGCATTTTCAATGTTCCTGAGGCAAAATTTCTCGGGTTAGCATAAGGAACTTCATTGTTTTCAATACGTTCATTATTTAGCCTGTCGAATGCTGCACGGTGCATGAAAACCTCTCCACGTATATCAAAAGACTCCGGAAACCCGTTTCCTTTAATCGATTTGGGAATGCTGTGTATGGTTTTGGCATTATTGGTCACATCATCCCCCTGTGTCCCGTCGCCGCGGGTAACCGCTCTGATCAGTTTGCCATTTTCATAGCTTAGGCTGATTGAAAGTCCGTCAAACTTGAGTTCACAAACGTATTCAAAATTGTTGCCTATTGCTTTTCGAACCCTCTCGTCAAAATCTTTCAGATCCTGCTCATTATAGGTGTTGCCAAGCGAAAGCATAGGCCATTTATGTTTTACAGTCTGAAATTCTTTAGTGATATCACCCCCAACCTTTCTTGTCGGCGATTCAGGATCCAGATATTCCGGATATTCCTTCTCAAGCGCTGTTAGTTCTTCCAGCTTTTTGTCGAATTCAAAATCAGAAATTACAGGCTGCGCCAGTACATAATATTTGTAATTATGCTCATTCAGCTCTTTGACAAGGCTTTCAATGCGTTCTTTGATTTCGAAAAGTGACATGAAGCGAAGATAATTTATTCAGTTGACAATTTATTCAATTGATAATTGACAGTTGATAATTGACAATGCAAATTGGGTTGAGATTGATTATTCTACTTAAAAGGGGTTGTTTAGGTCTTGTTTGTATTAAATCTTAGCAGAATTTCCCAATGAACTTGTAAGCCTAATTGTCAACTATCAATTATCTAATGTCAATTAATTAGAGATTAACTATTTTACTTAAAAAGGGCTGTTTAGGTATGGTTTCTATTAAATTATTAGCAGAATTTCCCAATGAACTTGTAAATCTAATTGTCAACTGTCAATCATTGCTGTCCGGTAAACTTTTGGTACTAGCTTAAATACATTATTAAA
>CAZGCG010000010.1:0-8059 GCA_964524205.1 uncultured Sphingobacterium sp.
CAAAATCAAATTATTATGGCTTAAGGGCTTTATCTGACCAGTTATTACCTTATTATTTCAGCCTTACTTATATTGAACTCAGGTTATTTTACGAATTAAAAAGGACTGATCAGATCTTTAAACAGAGGCAGCACTTTATCTTTTTCTGAGAGAATTATTTCTTCCGCTGCAATACCCCAGTCAATATTCAGTTCCGGATCATTCCATACAACGCCAAATTCTGAATTCCTATCGTAGAGGCTTGTTACTTTGTAGGTAAAGATGGTATCATTTTCAAGGGTAACAAAACCGTGCAAGAATCCGGGTGGTACCCATAGCATCCGGTGGTTATCGCCGGATAATTCAACCCTAACATGCTGTCCGTAGGTTTCTGAAGTTTTACGAATATCTACAGCTACATCAATAACACTTCCCTTTATTACTCTTACCAGTTTGCCCTGAGCATGCGGATTAGATTGCGCATGCAGCCCTCTTAAAGTTCCTTTTTGGGAAAGAGACTGATTATCCTGTACAAAACCGGCATCAATTCCAGCTTCTTCGAAATTTCTCTTACTGTAACTTTCGTAAAAATATCCCCGGTCATCTTTCCAGATCTTTGGTTCTATAATTAGCAGATCCTTGATCTTTGTTTTTATAAAGTTCATTCAGCCTCAATAAATTCCATTAATGTACTAAATACTACAAATTTATTCAGGAACTCTGCCGGAACATTGGCCTGAAGCTGATTAGGGTGTATTTGCATGTATTTATTGTATTTTTCAACTGAGTCGGCAATGTACTGTACACAATAGGTAACCCCTTCATTTGGCGAGTCCAAAACCTTCAGAACCCTGTAAGAAATAAAAAAACCTGTGCCCATCATTTCTTTCAAATGCTGATTCTTCAACCATTTGAGCCAGTTTACATGAATTTCCTCATCCAGAATAATAGTGACATTATATAAGATCATTTTGCGAAGATAAGAATTGAGTTTTGAATAGTTTATCGGAAAACTTAACCCAGTTTATCTCCTCTAAGCTGACGAAAGCGTTTTCTGGCTTCAATGATGTATAAACTGCCGGAATAGTCATTTATTATTTTCTGATAGAGCTCGATAGCCTTTGCCGGTTGGTTCAGCTTTGTTTCATAAATATCGGCAAGCATGAAAATTGCATCATCACCCCAGAGTTCTGAACTAAAATTATCAATTATGGACTGCAATTGAATTACAGCCTGCTCAAGGTCATTGGAACTTATAAATATTTTCGATTTTGCAATTAAAATATCATCAGCAAGTGAATTTGAAGGGTAAAGAATATTAATGCTGTCTAAAATTCCCAATGCTTTTTCAGGCTGATTTTTAAAGATATTGAGCTCTGCTTCCGAATATTTTTTTAAAGCAGCGGTGTCACTCTCATTTTGTAAATTATCAGAAATGAGCAGACTTAAATTCAGGGCATCATTGGCAATTAATTGCGAGGTTGAACTTTTTAATACATCAAGCTGAGCTTTTGCCCAGGTAAAGTCCCCCTGAAAATAAGCTAATCTGGCATTTTTATATCTGGCTTCCTGTCCGTAAACTTCATTTGGGAAAGACTTTTCTACCTGTCCATATACCAGGGCAGCTTCCCAAACCTCTCCTGATAATATATAGATATCCCCAAGTTCTATTTTTGTTTGTGCAATTATAATTGGTGTTATGCCGGGTAGTTCCAGAAGTTTTTGAAGTTGTATTGCTGATTCAGCAGGTTTTTTCAGGTAAAATGCCTGCAGATTGGCCAGTTGCCGGATTGCAAATGCTGTACCGGAACTTCGTCCGAATTCATTTAATAATGACTTGTAATCACTTTCAAGTGTCAGTAAATTAGCTTTATCTAATTTGCCGCTGGTTAGTTGTTTGGCTTTTACATTCAGCAGGTCGATTTTTGCAGCAATATAATACCTGCTTTTTTCCCCCTTTGCCACCAGATAATTCAGGGCTTCAATTCCCTGTTCATATGCCTGATTTGAAACCAGTAATCTCGACAGGTCAAACACCCTTGCCCCATCTTCTTTAAGTCTGCGATCAAGCGCAAGCGTTTGTCGCAATGCCATATCAAAGTCTTTTTGCTGGACATATTGCCAGGCAAGAAACTCAGTTAATACAACATTTTGAGCATCTTTCTGCAGGCGTCGTAAGATGGCAGTTTTAAGCAGGTCAAAATCATCTTTATCTTCCAGAATATTACCCAATACATTTTGTGCCTGCTGTAATGCTTCGGGATTTATACTCAAAAGCAATAAGTACTCCTGGATAAGCATAACCTTATCCTTTCTGTAACGATATAAGCTTAGCAGATCATAGATAAATGATTTTTCATCGTTTAAAATTTTCCGGCCATTTAAGAAGGTCTTGATCGAAAAATCATATGCTTCTGCTCTGTAAAAGGTTATTGCGAGATCTTTTATCGCAAACTCATTGGCTGGTAGATTTTTAATCAGGTTATTATAGAGTGCAATTGATTTTTCCTGTTCACCGCGTTCCTGAAAAACCCTGCCCAGATCAACCGGATAGTTGAAATTATCTGGATTATTTTTTTGAAGGACACGAGCCAGTTTTTCTGCTTCGTCAAACTTTTTTAGTCGGAGCAGGCAGCTGAAGTAAGGGTCATAATAACTCGCATTTTTTGTTCTGTTGAACAGCTTTTCATAAAGGATTGCAGCCTTTTCATAATCACCAGACTGGAAATATTGCACAGCCATAGCTTCATCAGTATTTAGCTGAGCTTTCAGTTCTGAAGTGACAGATATAATCAATAGCAGAAGAAGAAATTTTTTCATCGAGCCAGGCTTGCTAAAATTCTAAGATCAATATGAATAAATTTTATGGGGAATATCAATTTTATGATTCCTATTAAAGTTCGCTTTATTCAGCTACAATTTAGACAAAAAATTACTTGTAGTTTAAATGTTACGATTCCATTCAACTACTTAAAAATGTATTTACTAACTTGACTGATTAGTTGAGGAATTAGTCTGTCTGTGTTTTGATGGCCTTAAAAACCTTTATTTTGTCTGTTTTGCTGCATGTTTTTAAATCTTGCCTCAAAATTGAATTTAATTTTATAATAGAATGCCGGGATCTAAATTTTATTTCTTCTGTTTTGTTCTTGCCACTTTGGTGTCATGTAATATGGAAAAAGCGACGAAACGGATACCGATAGAAAACTTTTTCAATGTTCCCATCAATACTTCTTATCTGGTTTCACCCGATGGGAAATATATATCCTATCTAAAGCCAGATAATAATAGAATTCACATTTATGTTGAAACGCTTGATGGAAAAACTACTACCCAGCTAACCTGCGATTCTAACCGGAGTATTGCCAATTATTTCTGGGCTAGCAATAATGAGATCCTATATTTAAAAGGGGCCTCCGAAAATATGGAGCCAGGTCTGTTTGCAGTTAATATTGATGGAAACAATAAGCGAGAGCTGCTTTCATTTCCAAATACCAAAATCAGGCTAATTTCTTCAGGCCCCCTTAGTGATGGCCAGGTGCTTGTTTCACTGAATAAACGGGATTCAACAGTTTTTGATGCTTACAGGTTAGATATGAAGACTGGAAACTTGTCTTTATTATTCCAGAACCCGGGGAACATCACTAAGTGGTACTCTGATCCTGCCGGAAAGTTAAGAATGGCTATAGCCAGTGACGGTGTAAATGAAACATTATTATACCGTGATAAGGAGAGTCAGAATTTCAGAAGTGTTTTAAGGAATAATTTCAAGACAAGTATTTCTCCCATTAGTTTCAGTGCCGATAATAGTTGTATTTATGCTTTGTCCAATAAAAATCGGGATAAGATGGCATTGGTTGAGCTGGATTGTGTTACAGGGAAAGAGCACCGTGTTATTTACAGTAATCCCCAGGTTGATGTTTCTGAAGCGATTTACTCTGTCAACAAAGACAAGTTGATCTATGCTGGTTTCGAAACCTGGAAAAAAGAGCGTCATTATCTTGATGATACCTTTAAGGCCATTTTTAAAAAGCTTGAGAAATTACTGCCAAACACTGAAATTGTGATTGCCAGTTCAGACTCCTTAGAAAAGAAATTTATTGTCAGAACCTATACGGACCGTAATCCCGGATCCTTCTATTTATATTCAATAGATGATGATAAGCTGGTTAAATTAAGTGATGTAAATTCATCTCTGAAAGTAGAAAATATGGCAGAAATGAAACCCATCAGCTATAAAACCAGGGATGGTCTGACTGTATATGGGTATTTAACTCTTCCCAGAGGCATGCCGCCCCAAAATCTCCCTGTAGTTGTCATGCCTCATGGTGGACCCGATACAAGGAATAGCTGGGGTTATAACTCTGAAGTTCAGTTTCTTGCCAGCCGGGGTTATGCTGTTTTCCAGGTTAATTTCAGAGGTTCAAAAGGCTATGGAAAGGATTTCTGGATCGCAGGTTTTAAGGAATGGGGTGCTAAGATGCAGGATGACATAACGGATGGGGTTCACTGGCTGATTGAGGAAAAGATTGCAGATCCATCAAGGATTGGGATCTATGGTTTCAGTTTTGGAGGATTTTCGGCACTTCACGGACTGATGTCGAGTCCCGAACTTTATAGGTGTGGGGCTTCTTATTCAGGCTTTACTAATTTATTTACCTATTTTAAGGATATACCACCTTATTTCAGACCTTATTTGCAGATGTACTACGAAACTGTGGGTAATCCTGAAACTGATGCTGATTATTTCAGAGCCGCCTCGCCTGTTTTTCACACAGATAAAATAAAAGTTCCGGTTTTAATTGCTCAGGGCGGGAGAGATCCCCGGGTTAATATGAATGAAACCCATCAGTTTGTTAAAGAGTTGAAAAAGAAGAAAGTACCAGTTACATATATCTTTAAAGAGGGTGAAGGGCATGTTTTCAGGAACAATGAAAACCGGCTTGAATTTTACAAGAAGCTTGAAATATTCCTCGACCAGAATCTAAGCAGGGAATAGCCGGATGCAGGAGTATCAGTATATATACCGCAAAAACTTCACGCTGGTTATAATTTTCCTTTTTCTCATCACCTCCGCGATGGCTGGGGCCTTTTTCCTTGCCTATAATCTGACATCAAAGTACGTAGAGAATGAATTTGCATCTCAGAAGATTGATGTGCTCGAAGAAACAGTGAAACCTTACAATGATTTCTTCCAAAATAAAATACCTGAGATTTCTTTTTATCAGGGTTATTTGGATTCGGCTCAAACCTCTAAATACATTGATACTATCTTCAGAAAATTTCGCTTTGTTGAACGGGTCATATTTTATGATGCAGAAATAAGTAATCACAAAATTCCGGATGGAATCAGGGTGAACAATTTCTCTATGGGGCCAAAGTCGGTCTATCAGTTTGGCAGGCATATACCCAGGGATTCGATTGTGCTTTATAAAAATGATCGCCCTGACTCCTTATTTATCTTAAAAACAGGGGATGAGTTCAACAAAATGGCAATTAAGTTCAGTGGCTTTGTTGAGCTGGCTGATACTTCACAGGCCTTGAATGATGACGAGCGATTTAGTGTTTTTTATAGTGTCAGGTCGAATAGAATCACCTTTATGAACATTCCCAGACGTGAGGAAATAAAGGTCTATAAAGATCTGATGTATAAAAAGAAGCCAAGTTCTCCTGTGTATGAAATGGATATGCTTACATTTTATTTGAATCCGCTGAAGCTCGAAATCATAAATTCACACCCTGAATTGTATCAGGATATAAGTATTAAGCCTCTGGTTTATGAATCGCTTGAAAATGAATCGGGCGTTATGGAGAATGATCTGCCCTTATCCGGACCTTTCTCCGACTATAAATTATACTTCAGCTCAGGCAAGGATTTTTTAAGAAAAGAAGTCAATTCCCGCTTCAGGCCTATCGCCGCCGGTTTATTTATTATCTATTTTGTACTGGTACTTATTGCATATCTGATCTTCAGAAACCTCAATATCAACAGTAAGCTCTTCAAGCTGCAGTATGATTTTATCAATAATCTTACTCATGAATTTAAGACTCCTGTCAGTGTTATAAAAATTGCCGGTAATAATATCCGGAGTGCTTCCAAACTATCAGATCGTGAACGTCTGCATTATGGTAAGATTCTGGATGAAGAGGCAGATAAACTTAATGACCTGATGAACAGGCTATTGTCTTTTGCCCAGATTGAGAATAAAGCTATAAAATTAAAACCAGAGAGCATCAATCTCGAGGTATTCTGTCAGAATATGATTGATAGCTACCAGTTAAAATATCCGGGTTTCGATATAGAATGTGATATTAAGGATGTTGAGTATTTTAATTCCGATCCTGTACTTTTGGGAAGTATCTTTCAGAATCTGATAGACAATGCTTTTAAATATTCCAACCCCGACAATAAGGTTCTTAGGATCAGTATTCAAAAGGTGAAGAATCGAATAATTTTTAAATTTTCAGATCAAGGGATAGGAATTCCGGAAAAAGATATCAGGAATATCTTTAAAAAATTCTACAGGGTACAAAATCAATATAATCAGCAGGGTAGTGTAGGATTAGGTTTGGCATTCTGTGCAGAACTGATTAAATTTATGAACGGAACAATTACAATAAAAAGTGTAGTAGGGAAGGGAACAGAGTTTAGAATTGAATTGCCTTACGAAATATAAACATGGGAAAAGAAATCAAAATTGCAGTTATTGAAGATGATGAGAATCTTCGGTTTTTAGTTGTGCACCGTCTTCAAACCGAAGGGTATAAAGTTGTTGAGGCTGCTGATGGCCAGATAGCAGAAGAACTGATTATGAGTGAGGAACCTGATATTGTGTTGCTCGACTGGATGCTGCCAATAAAACAGGGCTCTGAAGTCTGTCAGAATGTTCGTAAACTGGGTTTTGATAATCTGATCATCATGATGACGGCCAAAGCGCAGGATATTGATAAAATTGATGCCTACAATTTTGGGGTTTCTGATTATGTAACCAAGCCTTTTAATATGGATGTCCTGGTTGCATTGATTGAAAATAAGGTAAAGTTCTTTATCAATAATGAGAAGACCGAAGTATATAAATTCGGAAATATGGAGCATCATCCCAACACACATTCTCTGATGCGTGAGGGAAAGAAAATTGAGCTTACTATACTTGAAAACAGGATTCTTCTGTATTTTTTGAAGAATGCAAATACTGTTATTAACCGTGATGAGTTAATGATGGTGGTTTGGGGTTATAATTCTGATGTAAATACACGAACACTTGATATGCATATTGTCCGTTTACGTAAAAAGATTGAGAGCAATCCCGACAGACCACATTTTATGCAAACTGTCCGTGGAGTAGGTTACAAGTTTATTATTGAATAAACATTATTGGATTGATTAAATGCCTGGATTATAACTTGCTTAACATTTTCTCAAACCGTTCTCTCCATTCTAATGTCAGTTCTTTCAGATTAACCAGCCTCTGAAGCCATTCTTTGTTTTCAGGGTCATGATATCTTACATAATTTACATTCATCACTGATATCTTTTCAGGATGTGAGCTAAGATGTATCAGCTTGTCGGTCTTCCTTACCAGGCCTGTTTTGATAGTCCTGAAATAGTACCCTGTAAGCCCGGTTTGCTGTAAATGGATGGGGAACTGCTTATAATTGTACCTGATTCCGATCATATAACAAGGGCCACGGGGTTCTGAGACTTCTACTATTGCTTCGCCCAGTTGATAACGGTCGCCGATAAAAATATGTTCTTCATTCGCATTTTGACCGCTTAGCGTCAAATTTTCCCCAAAAGCTGCAGCATCCAGATCGAAGCCAAGTTCTGCCTTCCATTTTTTAAAATGATCAGAATTGTAGCAGCATATGGCTTTATCATTTCCGCCATGATGTTTTGTGTCTACGATTATGTCACCAGCAAATCCAGTCATTCCCAACTCGATAGAATCAGCAGATATGGCTTGTTTGCGGTACGCGGAATATGCTTTCTGGTGGTCAGAAACTAATAACTCAGGTTTGCCAAGTATATTGATCGATGAGATACTGATATTTTTCATCCGTTTATTTATTGTTTTTTAAA
>CAZGCG010000010.1:8159-23703 GCA_964524205.1 uncultured Sphingobacterium sp.
ATATTGATCGATGAGATACTGATATTTTTCATCCGTTTATTTATTGTTTTTTAAAGGTGATGAAGCCCATCCGAACGGCTTGGCCGGGCGGGCGATCATGATTTAATAATCCCCCCTGTGGTTTGGATAAAATCATGATGGTTTCATAAAATGATTGAGCCGCAAAAAAGAAGCATAAGAAACTGAAGGATCATTGTACCGTCCAGATACAAAAAGTAATAATATTCATTTTTCTTCCATTTTGATTTGAAGATTAACCATCCGGTAAGAATTATAGTCAGGCTCAAACCAAAAAAGTTGGCGTCAAAATGCTCAGTGAAAAGAACCAGTAAAACAATATATGCTCCAAGCAGTCCCTGGCAAATTAACAATGCCCATCTTTCTCCGAATAGTACAGGTATGGTTTTCAACTCATAAAATTTATCCTGATAAATATCGCGAATGTCAAAAGGCACCGTTATTGCCGAAATAAAGAGGAAACGCTTAGCGATAAGTAATATCGTATCATTTAATGTAACAGAAATCGTCTGATTATTTTCCATTTCGAGTATCGGGAGTAAAACACAACTCAATGCCCAGACTGATGCAATGAGAAATAGTTTTATTCCCGGAATGTTTCTCAAACCGAATTTTTTATCATGAATAGTAAACAGCGGAAGATTGTAGGCCACTGATATCAGGGCAAGCGTGAACAGCAAAATCTTTGAGGAAGTGCTCAGAAATAAACTCAGGGGGATTATTGAAAATACCGAAATGATGCTGATTGTGATCATCAGCCGGTAATGGGAAAATATCCATCTTACCCTTGCTGATGTTGAATTCTCCGGATTTTTAGGTTTGGAGAGAACGATGCTGAAATTATAAAGTGCTAAAGTTGAGCTGAAAAGAAGCCCTAATACATACATATCAGGTTTGACTTTTAGCAGCTGATAGGTTACCAAACCCTGAGCTACCGCACAAAGAGCAATAAAAATATTGCTGAATAAAAGAAGGTCGATGCTCTGCCTAAGGTATTTGTTCATAGATAGAACCCGGGATCTTTTCAGGAATCCCCCCGGCGTAACTCAAAGATCGTAATTTCAGGTAAAATTCCAACCCGACCGGGATATCCTAAGAAGCCATATCCCACGTTCACATAAAGCTGTTGTAATCCTTCTTTATAGTGTCCTGCCCACTCTTTATAAACGTATTGTGCAGGGCTCCACTGAAATTTATCAGTTACCAGGCCAAACTGCATGCCATGTGTGTGGCCACTGAACATCGCATCAATTTGCGGGTATTCTGGTAAAACCTGTGCCCGCCAGTGTGATGGATCGTGTGACAGCAATAACTTTACAGGTACGTCATCTGTATCTTTTACCGCCAGATCTATACGGCCATACTTCGCAAAGCGGCCAACACCCCAGTTTTCTATCCCTAAAATTGCAATCTCATCGCCATCAATCTTTAACCTGCGGTTTTCGTTAAGTAAAAGATCCCAGCCCATGTTCTTATGCGTCTGCTTAACATCTGCCAGATTTTTTATTTTGGCAGGAGAAGATCCCTGCCCGTAATGATAATCTCCATAGTCATGGTTTCCAAGTACAGAGAAAACCCCAAGAGGAGCTTTCACTTTCGAGAAGATATCCTGGTAATCATACATTTCTGAAGCAACATTATTTACCAGATCTCCGGTAAAAAATACCATATCCGGCTTTTCTTTCAGCAACATATCAACGCCACCGATAACTGCCTTACGGTCGTAGAAGCTACCCGAGTGAATGTCTGAAAGCTGCCCGAGTTTAATTCCATCAAATGCTTTTGGCAAGTTTGGAAGATAAAGGGTTTTGCGTTTTACACGATAATCATAGGCACTTGAAACAACACCGTAGGTGAGGGATGCTAAGGGTATTGCAGCAACCAGAGTTCCGGCTTTGATCAAAAATTCAGAACGGGGTATGGCATTAGTTTTATTTTGCCCGGCACTTTCTTTTCTTTTTAGCTTCCTGCTGATCCAAACCATTGCTCTGCGTAAATCATCAGCAATAAGAAAAGGCAGAATGAATATTTTGGATACAAAGGTCAAAAAGAAAACAACCAGAATTATCGATCGAAGTAGGAATTTTATATTGAAAAATATGCTGATAAAGACACCTGCGATCAGCAGGAAGGTATATCCCCACCAGATATAGGTAAATGAAAGATGCTTTTGTCCTTTCCATTTCCAGCTTACAGAGCGAATTGCCCTGTAAATGTAGATGTCAATAATAATCAGCAGAATACTGATAATTATTAATCCAAAAATACGGTTAGCCATTATTTCTTAATAAGCTTTTTGAACGGGACTTAAAACTGATCACGATCCTCATTATATTCATCATCATCTTCAAACTCGGTATTGAAAAGACTGTTGAACATATCATTAAAGCTAAACCCTTTATCCAGGAAGGATTTATTGATCAAGGAAAATTCAGACAGGCCATGCAATAAGAACTCCATTAAAAGAATCTGCTGGTTTTTACTTAGAGTCTTGTGAAACTGTTTTATTACAGATTTTAGTCCGGGTACTGATTCCAGAGCTGCAATATATTCTTCCAGTGACAGGTCATCAACCAGGCTTATCGTATTACCTGCTGCAAACCAGTTAATTATATCCGCATATGGGTTCGCTGCTTTTGCTTTCTTAAGTTTTTCAGGATCCGGAAAATAGTTGAGCATCAGGGTTTTAATAGCTTTTCCCAATAAAATATTCGCCACTTTACCCGGGCCTTCCAGTTCTCCTTCATAAACAAGTTCAATCTTTCCGGTGATTGCAGGAATTACCCCAAGAAAATCCGAAATCCGAACAAATGTGCTGCTTTCACCATTGAGTAACATTCTCCGCTCAGCATTACTGATCAGATTCTCATAGGCAGAGATGGTCAGACGGGCAGAAACTCCCGATTTTTTATCAATATATTCTGATTCACGTGCTTCAAAGGCAATCTGTTCAACAAGATCCTTTACTAATCCGTCAGCTTCGATAGTGTTTCTTTGCGAAGCCGATAGCCTGGCTTCCTGCTGTGTAATCTTTCTCGAAATATCAATGCTTTTTGGATAATGCGTTAAAATCTGACTTTCGATCCGGTCTTTGAGAGGGGTTACAATTGCCCCACGATTGGTATAATCTTCCGGATTTGCAGTAAATACAAACTGAATATCCAATGGCAGACGCAGTTTAAATCCTCTGATCTGTATATCTTTTTCCTGAAGAATATTGAAAAGAGCTACCTGAATTCTTGCCTGCAAATCAGGGAGTTCATTGATCACAAAAATACCACGGTGGGCACGTGGGATCAATCCGAAATGGATTACCCTTTCGTCTGAATAGGTCAGTTTTAAGGTCGCAGCTTTAATTGGATCGACATCTCCAATAAGATCGGCAACTGTTACGTCGGGTGTAGCTAGCTTCTCGGTATACCGATCAGAACGGTGCAGCCATGCAATCGGGGTATTATCACCTTTAATTTCCAGGGTATGATGTCCAAACCATGAAATTGGGTTTAATGGGTCTTCAAATAATTCAGATCCTTCAATATAGGGCACATATTCATCGAGCAGGTTGATCATCAGACGGGCAATGCGCGTTTTTGCCTGTCCGCGCAAGCCTAAGAGCAGAATGTTATGCTGAGATAAAATGGCAGTCTGCAGGTCAGGAATAACGGTATCTTCATAGCCTATAATTCCTTCGAGTACTGTGTTTTTGTTCTTTAGTTCGCGTATGAGATTTTCACGGAGTTCTTCCTTTACTGATCGGGAAACATAACCCGATTCTTTTAGTTCTTTCAGTGTTTTGATATGCAGCATAATATCTGTCGAATTTCTATCTAATCGTTCTTCTTCTGTTCTTAATGTAATCCTCAAAAATGTATTCTCCCAGTCCTTTTAGGGAGCTGTAAAAGGCCTTGCCTCCGTTTATCTCAGTAAACTGCCTGACAAACTGTTGAAGATATGGATCCCTGGCAATCATAAATGTAGTTATAGGTATCCCAAGCCGTTTACACTGTGCGGCCATTCCAAGGGTTTTATTGACCACCTTTCTATCCAGACCAATACTATTTTTATAGTATTTGGTACCTTCCTTTAAACAGGTGGGCTTCCCGTCGGTGATCATAAAGATCTGTTTATTATGGGTTTTTCGCCTCCTGAGCAAATCTACTGCAAGTTCCAGGCCTGCATATGTGTTAGTGTGGTAAGGTCCTACCTGAAGATAGGGAAGTTCTTTTAAGGTTATTGGCCAGGCATCGTTTCCAAAAACAACGATATCCAGAGTATCTTTGGGGTATTTGGTTCGGATTAACTCTGCAAGTGCCATTGCTACCTTTTTTGCAGGTGTAATGCGATCCTCACCATAAAGTATCATGGAGTGAGAAATATCGATCATCAGAACTGTTGAAGTAATGGTCTTGTAATCCTTTTCTTCAACTTCCAGATCCCTTTCAGTCATTGAGAAGTCGCCAATGCCATGATTAACCTGAGCATTATGGATAGATGCAGTCATGTCGATCTGATCAAGGCTGTCGCCAAACTGATATTCTCTGCGATCTGCATTTTTCTCTTCTCCAAGTCCTGAAATATTGGTGTTATGTCCGCCTTTTCCAGACTTTTTGAGTTTCCCAAAGATCTCTTCAAGCGCTGATTGTCTGATACTTTGTTCAGTTTTTGAAGTGATTTTAAAACCTTTGGGATTTTGATCATCATCTCCCAGATAGCCCTTTTTTTTCAGATCTTCAATGAAATCACCCATCCCATAATCATCGCTCGTAAGCTTATATTGCTTATCCAACTCATTCATCCAGTCCAAAGCTTCGTTTGCATCCCCCGAAGTATAATTCAGGAGTTCGAGAAATAGCTTCAAAAGCTCTTCGAAACCTCCTTTGGGAAGTTCATTTGGAATAAATTTCGAGAATGCATGTCCCCGCATGATTTGATTTTACCTTGATTTACGAAAAAACGAAGTTAAAGGTTTATGAATCTAAATATGTTATCGACATGTCAAATAAAGGGAAGGCCTGATTATTTAATATTCTTACTTTTAGGTATGAAGAAAATTATGATCATGTTCCTGTTTTTTATGGGGGCTTTGCAGGCATCAGCTCAGAATGATGATAAGATTTTAGTCCTTAAACTTCTTGAGGATCAGCGAAAGGCATGGAACAAGGGAAATATAGTGGAATATATGGAGGGGTATTTAAAATCTGATTCTTTGGTATTTGTTGGTAAGAACGGAGCGAAATATGGCTGGGATAATACACTCGTGAATTACAAAAAAAGTTATCCCGATCAGAAGGCAATGGGCTTTTTAAGTTTTGACATTAAAGAAGTTAGATTGATTTCTGCTGATCATGCATTTGTATTAGGTGCCTGGCATTTAAAGCGTGAAAAGGACGAACCAAAGGGTTTTTTTACGCTTATATTAAAGAAAATTAATGGTGAATGGAAGGTAATTGCCGATCATTCGAGCTAGAGCTTCAGGTAACTTTGGCTTTTCTTACAATCTTTGAAAACAGTCCGGGTAGAAATCTTTTTAGCAGAACGGCATATTTCTCTTTTCCGCCGATATAAACCTCTTCTTTTCCGGATTTTATCGCTTTTATGATCTGCCCTGCACATTCATCAGCAGACATTCCATTTGCCTGGGCATCATCCATTGTATTTTGCCTTGTTCCGTCAGCAGTTAAAGCATTAATCGTAACATTGGTTTTAATAAATCCCGGGCAAATGATGCTGATCTTGATTTTTGGATCGATTTCTGAACGCAGGGAGTCGAAATAACCATGCAATGCATGCTTGGAAGCCGAATATGCCGAGCGGAATTTGGTGCCGAATTTCCCAACCAGGCTACTGATGATCACAATATGTCCAGATTGATTTGATATCATTGAGGGGATAAGCGCCTTAGTCAGGGCAACCGTACCCCAGAAATTGATATTCATGATTTTTTGGGCTACAGCCAGATCAGTATCCATTGCAAGAGAACGCTGACTCACACCTCCAGAATGAATAATGATATCAACCCTTCCAAAAATTTTCATGGCTGCCTTTGCTTTATCTTCCAACTCAAGGGTGTTTTCAAGATCAAGAGGCAGTACATGTACGTCCAGTTGATTCTTCGTGCATTTGCTCTTTACAAGATAAAGGCCTTCTGTACTTCTTGATGAAATAATCAGTTTTGCTCCTGCCATATTCAGTTTATAGCAAAGAGCCTCACCTATTCCGCTTGATGCACCTGTGATCCAGACTATTTTATTCTTTAATTCCATAAGATTGAAAGCTAATTAGTGCTGAGGAATAATTCTGAGGCAATATGGTCTGCAAAAAGTTTCCCTTCTCTTGTTAAGGTAACCAATTGTTCATTAATAATGATCCAATCCTTTTCGAGGAAGGGTTCGAGACCATTATAAATTTCGTTTGAATAGTCGGATCTGAATTTTTCTGTAATCGATTGTAAATTCATTCCCTTACTGGTACGCAGGGAGGTCATGATGTATTCATTGATCTTATTTTCAGTACTCAATATTTCAGTTTCTGCCGGAATCTTCCTCAATTCAATCCCATCAATGTATTTTGAATTATTCGAAATATTCCATTGTCTGCTTTCGCCATTAAAAGAATGAGCAGATGGCCCGATGCCAAGATAATTTACCCCATCCCAGTAATTTGAATTATGCCTTGAATGCATGCCCGGCTTTGCAAAGTTTGAGATTTCATAGTGCTCAAAACCGGATTCTGTCAAATGGTCAATTAGCATCAGAAACTGTGACGCACTCTGGCCTTCATCCATAGTGGCCTGTTTACCTTTATTGATGAAGGCTGCCAGCGCGGTTTTGGGTTCTACTGTGATGGAATAGGAAGATATATGAGGAACATGGTTCTCAACGAGCTGTTCAATATTGAATTCCCACTTTTCATTACTCAGAAGAGGAAATCCGTAAATAAGGTCAGCCGTAATATTTTCAAATCCTGCGTCCTGAACTCTTTTTATTGCACTTTGAGCTTCACTGGCAGTATGTGCACGGTTCATCCATTTCAAATCTTCCTCATAAAATGATTGTACACCAATGCTGAAACGATTAATCAGGGTATTTTTTATTTCCCTTACATACTGAGGATTCAGATCGTCCGGATTGGCCTCAAGAGTTATTTCTGCATTAGATGAAACCTCAAACTGATCAGTGATCTGACCAATCAGGATTTGCAACTCATCGGCACTCATTAGTGAAGGAGTTCCACCACCAAAATAAATCGTTTCAATTTTTTCCGTATCCAGATAGTCCTTTCGGAGGACCATTTCAGATCGCAATGCATTGAGCATCTGATCTTTGTACTGCGGAGATGTGCTGAAATGAAAATCGCAATAGTGACAGGCTTTTTTGCAGAAAGGGATATGAATATAGATTCCGGCCATTCTGCAAATCTACAACAATAGTGTAATCCTTTGTTTTTATAGATTCCTGATCTGAAAAATACTTATTCAGCCCCGGCGATTTTCCTCTCAGCCAGTTTTTCTCTACGGTATCTTGCCATATTGATCATAAAAACACTGCCAAGGATAATAATAAGTCCAATTACCTGAATAGAGGAGATTTGCTCGTTGGCAAAAAACACTCCCAGAAGCACCGCCACAACCGGGTTTACATAGGCATAGGTACTGACCTGCATTGCCGGTCTTTCTTTTAATAACCAGACATAAGCACTGAAACCGGCAATAGAACCCAAAACGACAAGGTATATAACAGCCATCCATGCCTCTCCCGATACCTCTTTCCATTGAAAGCCATTAAATTCATCACGAATGATAATTCCTGGGAGAAAAGCTATTCCTGCAGCTATCATCTGCCAGGTGCTGGTTACGATGATTGGGTCTTCTGATGATTTGTATTTAGAGTAAAGTGATCCCCCTGACCAGGTTATTGCTGCGATAACGAGCATTACCATACTACCCATTGTTACAGATTCACTCCCCTGAAGGGACATGGCCTCAGAAACCTGTTCACTAAAAAGTAAGATCACGCCGGCAAGTCCGATCAGCAAACCTGCAATGATGGATTTGCTTCTTAAGTTCTCAGACCATTTAGGTTTGTCGAGCAGAACAAACCATAGGGGAGCTGATGACACCATGATGGCAACCATTCCACTTGGCATACTACGTTCAACCCAGATGATTATACCGTTTCCACAAAAAAGTAATAATATTCCACTTATTGCAGCATGCTTTATTCCTTTGGCTGCAAAGATATTTTCACCCTTAAAAACACACCAGGCCGCCATCATCCCACCAGCAATTATAAAACGCAGGGCTCCTAAAATGAAGGGGGGAAAATCCTTAACAGCAATCTGAATAAAAAAGTAAGTTGAACCCCATACAATATAGACTATTGCAAAGGCGATGACAACCATTAAAAGAGATGCGGATTTTTTAGTAGGACTAGACATGTTTATTTAGTAGGTATTACCAATTGCTGCTGTTCTTTGACCGTTTCAAGAACAATAGTTGTTCGGGTAGATAGAATATTAGGAATTTTGCCAATTGAGTTTCTCATCAATTCCATGAGTGAGGCTGAGTCATAAGTACGAACCTTGACCAGATAACAATCATCTCCGGCCACATGGTGCACTTCCTGAACCTCAGGTATCGCAGCAAGTGCAGATGCAGTGTCATTGCAACCAATCCCGTCGGATGCTTTAATAAACACGTAGGCAAGCAGATTTTGATGTAATGCCGAAGGATTTAAGCGTGTTGTATATTGAAGAATGGTATTTTTTTGCTCAAGTTTTTTAACCCTCTCGAGCACAGCAGATGGGGCCATACTCAGTTCCCTTGCAATATCAGCATTTGAGATTCGGGCATTTCCCTGCAACAGGCCGAGGATTTCCCGGTCTACCTGGTCGAGTTGAAATTCTTTTTGATGCATTATTCGGTAAAATTATTTTATTCGGAATAAAATTCAAAATATTTAAGTCTTTATTGAATAAAGTTCTGTCAATTGTAAAAAAATCCATTGTCCTGAAGCCTTGTGAATTAAAATTTACTGAATTTTTGCCGGGATAGATATGTTCTTTAACCTTAATCTGAAAGATATTTAGGAAACAAACATAAAAAAGTGGAAATTTGAGATACTGGAAAATATTTGCTTTGGAGTGCTTAATAGGGATGTTTAAACGTTTATACAGTATTATTCTTTTATTATTTCTTGTTAAATCATTTGCTTTCTCGCAGACGGACAGTCTCAGACTGAATCTAAATACCCCGGTTTATCAAACGTATGATTCAGCAGGCATTGCCAGAAGGGCTGCTTACAGAGATTCTATACAAGCCTTAAGAGATTCCTTATCAGTTGTATGGATTAAAGCTCCTGATCCGGATCGTGCCAATCCATTTCTGGATAGCCTTATTAGTTTGTATAAAGTCGAGAACCTTGATTTTTCTGCCTGGGCCGCAAGATTTCCGAAGAAGGATAGTCATAATAGCTATGGAGTAGTAAGGCCAAAAGGCGAAACATGGATCATAGCGGTTATTTTATTTCTGGTAATATTCTTTTCAATTGTCAGGTATTTCTTTCCGGCAGAGATGAACAGCATAATTATGGCATTTTACAGTAACCAGATTTTGACCAGAATTAATAAGGAAGACAGTCTGTTTAATTCATGGCCTTTCGTTTTTTTCTATTTACTCTTTGGGCTAATTATTGGCCTCTACTTGTATTTATCAGGTAAGTATATGCAATTGTCTTACCCATTTGATGGATTTGAACTTTTTCTTTTCCTGTCTGCACTTGTCATTGGATTGTTCACTTTCAAAATTATAGTACTTCGGATTTTAGGGTTTTTGTTTGATGTCAAAAGGCTTGTAAGGGAGTATGTATCAGTATTATATCTAAGCTATTTCAATGCAGCAATTTTGTTTTTGCCAGTGGTTATTGCTTTTAGCCTCACTTCAAGCCGTTATGCAGGAATTTACAGTTATATCGGAATTGTGATGATTCTCGGAATTTTCGTTGTGCAATTTCTCAGAGCGGGGGCAAATATTTTATCAAATTACAAGTTTCCAAAAGTTTATTTAATTATTTACCTTTGTGCCCTCGAATTTTGTCCTTTAATTATCCTTTTTAAAGTACTCGGGTATTAGCCTTTTTAAGAAATATGCAAGTAAGTCCAATTGAAAAACCAAGGAAAGTCAAAAGTATCCTTGTTACTTTGCCAAAGCCTGATTCGGAAAAATCGCCTTATTTTGATTTGGCTAAAAAATATAATCTGAAGATAGATTTCAGATCCTTCATTCATGTAGAGGGTGTTCCGGCAAAAGATTTTCGTAAAGAGAAAATAAATTTAGCTGATTTTACTGCAGTAATATTCACAAGCAGGAATGCGGTTGATCATTTTTTCAGGATATGTGAAGAAATGCGTTATGATGTACCGGCTGATATGAAGTATTTCTGTATTTCTGAAACAATTGCACTCTATCTTCAGAAATATATACAATACAGAAAACGCAAAATATTTTTTGGCAAACAAACTGCGGCTGATCTTGCAGATCTTTTGAAAAAGCATACATCTGAGAAATTTTTATATCCCTGTTCTGATGTTGCAGCTGAAGAAACTCAGAAATTCCTTTCCGCAAATGGCTATGATTTTAAGCCTGCGGTTTTATTTCATACCGTATGCAGTGACCTTTCTGACCTTGCAGAGGTTTTTTATGATGTAATTGCATTTTTTAGTCCGAGCAGTATTCATTCACTCTTCATTAACTTTCCCGATTTCAAGCAAAACTATACCCGTATAGCAGCTTTCGGGGTTAGCACTCATAAAGCAGTTCTTGAACATGAACTTGTTCTAAATATACCTGCACCCACTCCTGAAGCGCCTAGTATGACGATGGCACTTGAGCAATATATTAAACAAGTCAATAAATAAACTGAAACAAATTAGGAACAGATTCATTTTTATTTTTAAATAATTAAACCCTTAACCTGATTTATACGTACTAATAAAAAAGTTCAAATAAATAATATTTCGATATTTTACTGAGTTATTTTAATCCAATACTTTGTTATTTTTAAATATGAAATATTGTATATCAACGCAGATAGATTAGTTTTGTCGTATATGATATATGCTTTTTTATTATATTCGAAATAATTTTGTTGAGCGAATGCAAACTGGAATCATATAAAATGAGAAAAATATACTTTATCGTTCTTTCAGCTATTGCCGTTTTAGGCGCCAGTTGTGGTAAAGGTGGTACAAATGGTGAATTGATTGGTGTTGCAACTAAAAAGTTTAAAAACAATCAGGTGCCTTACGGGATGGTTTACATTCCAGCCGGAACTTTTATTATGGGTCAAACCGACCAGGATATCACTTTTGCTCAGATATCTCAGAACAAGCAGGTAACCATACAGGCGTTCTACATGGATGAAACTGAGATCACTAACAGTGAATACCGTCAATTTGTGAATTGGGTACGCGATTCTATCGCAATTACAACCTATTTGCAGGATGAACAGTATTATCTTAAACCTAAGGGCAAGGTAGATCCCAATGATGCAGGTAAAAAATACATTAACTGGAAAAAAGTAGGGAATGGCAGTGCGATATGGGGAGGTAAAAAAGGAGCTGCTGCTAATGGCCCTAAACTTCAAGCCATGTATTATCAGGGTGAAGACAGGGTATTCGACCGTAATGAAATTGACGTAAGATTGCTGAAATATAACTTTGCGATAATGAAATTAAGGGAAGCAGCGAACAATCGTAACAATAGAGAAGCTAAACGCTCCGATTTTATTCTTCGGGATACAGTTGGGGTATATCCGGACACTCTTGTATGGTTATCCGATTTTGCCTATGCTCAGAATGAGCCTATGGTTAAAGGATATTTTTCGCATCCAGCCTTTGCAAACTACCCTGTTGTTGGTGTTAACTGGCGTCAGGCACGTGCCTTTACAGTTTGGAGAACACGTTTCAATGAAGCATATAAAGATAGCCGCAAACTTCCTAAACGTGCTGACTATGACCTTCCTACTGAAGCAGAATTTGAATATGCTGCACGTGGAGGCCGGGTTGGAACAAGTTATCCATGGGGCGGTCCATACATTAGAAATGCCAAAGGCTGTCTGATGGCTAATTTCAAACCAGGAAGAGGTAATTATATTGATGATGGCGGACCATTTACAGTTAATGTAAAGGCTTATTATCCAAACGATTATGGTTTGTATAATATGGCAGGAAACGTCTCTGAATGGACTTCTTCGGCATTTGATGAATCTGCTTCTACATTCACCCATGATATGAACCCTACCTTCAGTTATGAGGCTCGTCCGGAAGATCCTGAAGTGATGAAACGTAAGGTCGTTCGCGGAGGTTCATGGAAAGATATAGGTTATTTCCTGCAAAATTCTGCAAGCACTTTTGAATATCAGGATACTGCAAAATCTTACATCGGTTTTCGTTGTATAACCAAGTACCAGGGCCGTGATATCAAAGACAGGCTCTAAATAAAAATTACAATCTTCTCTCATATAAAAAAGCGTTCATATTATGGCTCAAAAGAAAAAGTTTAAACTGGGTATTAATACTTTAATTTCATGGGGTGCCTCCGTAGTTATTGTTGGTCTGATGTTCAAAATCCTGCACTGGAAGGGTGGAGAGATCATGATTGCAGTTGGATTAATTACAGAAGCCTTATTGTTTTTTGCATTGGGCTTTAAGTCAGAAGTAGCTGAGCCTGACTGGACAAGGGTATATCCTGAACTTGATGAAGAATTTAAAGGGGAGGTATCCAGACCATCTTCAGGAGGTTCAGGTTCTTCAAGTGCAGCTTTGGATAAAATGATGGCTGAAGCTAAAATTGGACCTGAATTGATTGAGAGCCTTGGTACAGGATTAAGGTCTTTCGGAGATAAGGTTTCTGCGATTTCAGGAATAGCTGATACGGCAAGCGCAACCAGCGAACTTACTGCCAAAGTTAAAACAGCTTCAGGAAGCTTTGATAGTCTGAATACAGCTTTTGAAAAGGCAACGGTGAGTCTCAGGGAAATGGCTGATACAAATATTGATTCAAAATCATACCATGAACAGGTGAATAACCTCGCAAAAAATATTTCGGCATTAAACGCTGTTTATGAGCTTGAATTACAGGATTCAAGTGCACATTTGAAATCAATGAACAAATTCTATCAGAATCTTTCTCTGACGATGCAAAATTTTAATGAGTCAATGGAAGATTCCAAACAATTCAAAGAGGAGGTTGGCAAGCTGGCAAAGAACTTATCGTCCCTAAATTCTATTTATGGGAATATGCTTTCTGCTATGAATCAACCTAACCGGGGATAATTGGTAAACGAATTATAGATCTTTAATTTTTTAAATGAAATTGCATGGCTGGAGGTAAAGAAACCCCAAGGCAGAAAATGATTGGAATACTTTACCTGGTATTATTAGGTTTAGTAGCACTGAATGTCAGTGATTCAATTTTAGAAGCTTTCAAAAATTTAACGGATAGTTTAAATGCTTCAACTCAAAATGTCCAAATTGGTGTTGATGCAACTTATGCTTCATTTGAAGCAACTAAACTAAAAAATGAGCCCGAAAGAGCACGTCCAATATATGAAAAGGCTAAAAAGGCAAGTTCATATACAAGTGAATTAAACACTTATGTCGAAGGACTTCAGAAACTTTTTGAAACTGAGGGTGGCGGATATAATGAGGCAACAGGTGATATAAGCAAAAGAGATAACCTTGATATTTCTCCAAGGTTAATGATCAATGAGCCACGTGCTGCTGAATTGAAGAAAAAAATCAATGAGACACGTGGAAAATTAATTGCATTACTCGATGAGAAGGATCGTAAAAATGTAAGTTTTTCACTGGAGGCAAAGGATCCGCCAAATCGCGGAGGAGTTAAAAGAAGCTGGGAACAATCAAACTTCGGAGATGGTATTCCATTGACAGCTGCACTTACTGCATTGGCTAAGATTAAAGCCGACACAAAGAATGCTGAGGCTGAGGTCGTAAAGAGAGTTCTTGGACAGATGGATGTGGCAGTTGTCAATCTTGATCAATTCGCTGCAGTTGCAGTGGCTCCAACTTCCTATCTGATTGCTGGTCAGCCATATACCGCAGAGGTGTTTTTGACAGCATCTGACTCGAAATCAAGTCCTGAAATATCGGTTGGAGGTTCAAGATTGCAGGTTAAGGAAGGGAAAGGAACCTATACAGTTAATACTTCCAGCGAAGGAATATTCAGCTGGACAGGTACTGTACGGGTAAAGCAAACTGATGGAACAATAAAAACCTATACCACTACAGAACAAAAATATCAGGTGGCGCGCCCTTCGGCAGTCGTTTCTCCTGATAAAATGAATGTGTTTTATGTAGGTGTTCCGAATCCTGTATCAGTATCGGCTCCCGGTATTCCCAAAGAGAATTTAGTAGTTACTATGAGCGGAGGAACAATATCCGGATCTAACGGAAAATATACTGTGACAGTTAATTCACCCGGGACAACTGCTAAAGTAAATGTTGCAGCTAATGTTAGTGGTAAGGTTCAGAACATTGGTTCAAGTGATTTCAGGGTTAAGAGGATTCCGGATCCCAAAGCGAAATTTGCCGGTAAAACCGGAGGTGCTTTAAGTTCTGTAGTTATAAAATCACAAAATTCAATTTTTGCGGTTCTTGAAGGTTTTGATTTTGATGCCAAATTTAATGTTACCCGCTTTAGTTTAGTGATTGCCAGACCTCGTGCAGATGTTGTTGTACTACAAACAAATGGAAATACGTTAAGTGCTCAAATGAGTGCAGCTGTGGCGGCAATAACTCCGGGTACCAGGGTTATATTTGACGATATCGTTGCGGTTGGTCCTGATGGAACCCAAAGGCAGCTTGACCCTATGGCTTTTAAAGCAAATTAAGTGCTATGAAAAAGATATTTTTTGTCCTGATTTTACTGTCCGGCTCTCTTCAGTTGAGTGCCCAGGCACCTAATTTAACGAATGATACGAAACCAAAGCCGGTTGAGAAGCCTTTGGACGGATATTATCAAAAGACCAATATTATTAGTGCTAAGGTTGCACCATATGCAAGTCTGAGAGAATCGGATGTCATGTTCAGTAAGCGTGTCTGGAGGGAAATAGATGTACGTGATAAGGTGAATATGATTTATGCTTCACCAAAGGCCCGCCTGATAACTATTTTGACAGATGCAATTATTGCCGGTGAGCTTACTGCATACGATGCCAGCAGTACTAAGGATGATGTTAATGGAGATGAGTTTAGTGTCATTCTGAAACCTGAACAGGCAATGGCAAAGTTTGCTGACAGTGTTTTGGTTCCAATTTTTGATACAGATGGTAACCAAACAGGAACAGTAGTAAAAGCTGGTGAATTCAATCCTGACAGTATTTTAAAATTTCGTATAAAAGAGGATTGGATTTTCGATAAGCAACGTTCAGTTTTTGAACCTCGTATCATAGGAATTGCACCAATGATTCGTATTTCGGCAGCTGGTCAGTCTTTTGATGAGCAACCT
>CAZGCG010000011.1:0-23647 GCA_964524205.1 uncultured Sphingobacterium sp.
GTTTATTTTACCCGGAGCTGTTTTTCATTGGGATGTGCAGCCCGGAGCTGCTGGTCTGCATGTACCGCGCGTTCCATGAATTAAATAAAGAGGCACGCGCGACAATCGTGCGCTAGCATTCAGGACCGAAGAGAAACCAACCCTGCTTTCCAAAACAAGAGAAAATTAGGCAATCTAAAATAGCCCGGCAAGATTTTATATTGAACTCATGTTAAAATATAAAGCCGGGGCTTTCCGCCCCGGCTGAAGAAACATATCAAATTTTGAACCTTACTTGATCAGATTGTATAATTCATCAAGCTTGGGTGAAAGTACGATCTCTATACGTCTGTTGCGGCTTCTGATCTCCGGACTTGAGCCTTCCTCAATTGGCTGGTATTCTCCTTTACCTGTTGCAGTGATCCTGCCATTCTCAATTTTCTCGGTTTCAGTTAAGAATCTAACCACTGAAGTGGCACGCAATACGCTAAGATCCCAGTTATCCTTTATCTGACCAAGGTTTACAACCCGCTGATTGTCTGTATGCCCTTCTACAGAAATATTGATCTCGGGCTGTGTTTTCAGAACCTTGGCAAGCTCGCGCAGAGCAAGCTTCCCTTTATCATCAATAACAATACTACCACTGCTGAACAATAATTTATCAGTTAAGGAAACATAGACCTTTCCATTACGGATATCCACCGTTAAGCCACTCTGCTGAAAGCCCAATAATGCTTTTTGAAGTTTATTTTTAAGCGCATTAGTGGCTTCATCCCTTTTGCGCAAAATGTCTTCAACCTCCCTCAATCTGGCTTCACGCTTTTGCAGATCGGCTTCCAGTTTTTTTAGGTTAGTCTCCAGCTTACTTATTTCCGAAGAGGAATTTGAGCGCAATGAAGTAAAACTGTCATTCATCCCCTTAATTTTTCCCTCCAGATCTGTTATTTTGGTCTGAAGCATTGTACTATCTGATTTCAACCCTGAGATCAACTCTTCGAGAGAAGTAATTTTAATTCTTGCATTTTCCCAGCCGAGGGATAGTGAATCCTTCTGAGTGATTAACTTATTATATTTCTTTGGCGACATGACAACGCATGAAGCAAGTAAACCAATAAATAAAAACAGGGCAATTACAGAATAAATAGTTTTCCTCATACAAAAATGATTTTATGACACGGCATTCCTCAAAAACGCAATAAAAGGGTATAATCGTATAAATCCATTACATACCTCTTCAACAGAATTTGAACCTGAAAGTTCTTTTCTTGTCAATGCATGGCTAAAAGTAAAACTTTTAAGTTTTAAATATTCAATATCCTGATGATCGGGCTGGTACCCCTTTGGTGGAGTCTTTAATTTATACTCAGAATCGGGAACGCCAAAATATTCTTTAAATGCCTTATTATCAATAATTTCATGAAAATCAGCTCCATTATAATCAATTTCCTGACGGATGGCCTTAAGCATATCTGCTTCCGGCATCCAGCATCCACCCGCAATAAATGATTGTTCAGGATGGATATGCAAATAATAGCCAGCTCCTTTAAAATTCTTGCCATTCTCAGAAAATCCGGCACCGAAATTAGTTTTATAAGGGGTTTTGTCTTTACTGAACCTGACATCCCGATAGATTCGCATCACACAGTTCTTTGGGTCAAGTTCTGAGGATACAGCAGGATCAATTTTTGAGAGCTTTGTGATCAGTTTTTCTGCAAATTCAAGTACATTATTTCTGGCTTCATCATGCCTTAACTTATTTGCCTGAAACCAGTCCCGATCATTGTTCGCAGCCAGATCTTTTAAAAATTCAAATGTTGCTGAGCTTATCATCGGTATCGTAATCAGGGTAATACTTTATCTTGGGTGAAAGGAAATGAAGCAGGAATATTCTGGAGTATCGATAGTTAATTGGTGTGAGTAATAATATTGCCCCTATTATTGTTGAAATATATAACCATGGAGAACTATCATTTCCTGTGATCAGATAGGTTAGGAGACCCACATTAAGCATCTCAGCTACTACAAATGCATAACTGACATACATTGCACCATAAAAATAACCAGGCTCAATTTCAAATTTCATTCCACAATGTGAACATCGCTCATTGGTTTCCTGAAAATTAAATCCATACAAAGTCCCTGAAAAAACATCACCCCTTCTGCATTTGGGACATTTTGAAGTCGCTATAGCTACAAATTTAGAAGTCTTTGCCATAAAAGGAACCTGATGGAATTTTAAGAGATCAGAACATTAACAGAAATGAAGCGGGCCTTAATTCAGATTAATCTTACTATCCTTAATATTTAAATTGACATTTTTTCGTCTGTACTTTTTATACCAGAGAAATCCTACACCGGCAATTGCCAAATAAGGTGCAGCTAACAGATATAAAATACCGTTATTAAGCCCTTTGCCTTCAGTATTTCCATTCTTAACAGAGTTTTCGGCATTTAATGTACACATTGAGCACTGTGCTGAAACATCAGAGGAACTCAGACATGAAAATATCAGGATGAAACCAATAATTGCTATTCTAAGCCTTTTCATAATGTAAAGATACGCCAATTGCGAGAATTTTAATAATGAAACGATTGGATCCAATCTTAAGTTTACAGTCTGCTGATTAAATCAAGCTATTTTAGTTTGATCTAAAAAGAATAATAAGGTGAGATCATCAGATAGACAATAACGCCACTAACAGTAACATATAACCATATCGGATAGGTCCAGCGCACCAGTTTCCTATGCTGCTCAACCTTCATTTGCAGACCCTTCTGAAAACTAAATAACACCAGTGGCAACACAATAGCTGCCAGAATAATGTGCGTAATCAGGATAATATAATAAACAGTCCGAATGGCACCAACACCACCATAGGTAGTTTTTATTCCGGTTGCATGGAATATGATATAGGATACAAGAAATAATGCAGAAAGGATAAACGTAAGTATATTGAGATTCTTATGAGTTTTAATATCCTTCTTCTTGATGAAGTAAAGAGATAAAAGAAGCAAAATACTGCAGGTACCGTTAATAATAGCATTAAGCATAGGAAGCGAAAATACCCAGGATGGGATAGCCTCCTTTTGAGGAAAAATATTTAATATCTTACTCTGTAAAATCACAACAACAACCAGTACAAAAATTGAAATTGCAGTAATAATTCTTGAAATCAGTTTATCACTCATAACATTGTTATTTATCAGAAAAAAGAAGAATATAGCTTAGCGTACCTTAATACTCCGGAGCTCTTCTGTAATCAATAATTTAATTTCGTCGCTTAATAAGGTAACCTGCTCATGTCCCAGACTTGAATCGTAATATCCTCTTATCCGCTTTTGGGGGTCAATCAGGATAAGCATAGGACTGTGAATGATGTTAATCTTTCCGATGGTATCGGCAATCGCATCTACCATAAAATCCTTTTTTGCAAGCGAATAAATCAAATCCTTGTCACCGGTTAAAAAATCCCATTTTTTATTTTCTGAGATATATGGCTTACTGTATTCAGCGAGTACTTCAGGTGAATCGTAATCAGGGTCTACGCTAATAGAAATAAAGCGCATCAAACGATTGTTATTGTACATCTTAGCCACCCTGGCTAAATCCTTATTCATATCCCTGCACAAGAGCGGGCAGCGGGTATAAAAAAAGTTAACTACAGTAATCTGATTACTATCTGCAGGGAACTTAATGGCATCGGAATTTTGGTTCAGAAGGCTAAAATCCCGTATAACATGATAGATTGTATCCGGAATCTGCTTACCACGTTTAGTATGAAATGTTGATGCAACCTTTTTCTCCCCATAAATGTTAAGGGGGCGATAACGGTTCTGCCCTTTCTCTTTTAACAGGTAATATAAAGTACCCGGTACTGCCAATAAAATCAGCAGTATCAGAATTTTCTTTACAGGAAAAGAGGGTAAACTCATTAATTCATATGAATGAACTGGTAGTTCCCTTCAATGAGCATAAGTACAATGAAATAGATAATAAACACCAATGAAACAGTAATACCTGTTTTAAGTGCAAATTTTTCAAATTTCAGGTGCATAAAATAGGCCACTATGTAAAAGGCTTTCACCAGTGTAAGGACTATATAAGCGAAATTACCAATTCCATGACCTACTATGCCCTTAGGAATCATGTAAAGGGCTATAAAAAATTCAACGGCAGTAATACCTAAAAGGTAAAAGAAAACCTGCCAGATCTTTTTCTTGGTCATTCCTTCATGCTCAGAAGCATGTTCATCATGTGTGTGTTCTGCTGACATTTTATATCGATTATCAGGATTTTAAACTAAATAGAAAAATGTAAATACGAATACCCAAACAAGGTCTACAAAGTGCCAGTACAAACCAACCTTTTCAACCATCAGGTAGCTGCCGCTTTTTTGGAAAACATTTGCGAGAACCATCAGCAGAATAATAATATTTATCAATACTCCGGTAAACACGTGGAAACCGTGGAAACCGGTAATCGTAAAGAACAGGTTTGCAAATTGCAGGGCCCCGACCGTATCTACGCCGGTATAAGAAGCAGGAAAACTTCCCCACCAGTAACCTTCATGATGTAAATGTGACCACTCCAATGCCTGACATCCAAGGAACATCAATCCCCCAATGATTGTAGCGATCATCCACCATACAACCTCTTTTTTAGAGTTACGATGACCTGCCTCAACAGCAAGTACCATGGTTACCGAGCTCATGATCAAAATAAAGGTCATAATACCCACAAACACCAAAGGATATCCATGATCGGCTATTCCGGGTATTGACTGAAATACTACATCAGGATCAGGCCAGCTAATTTTACTGAAGCGCTGAGCTCCGTAATAGATCAGAAATGCCGAAAAAGTAAATGCATCTGACAAAAGGAAAAACCACATCATGAGTTTTCCATATTCTACAGCAAAAGGCGACTTCCCGCCGCTCCAGGCGTCAGTTCTTATTTCATCTAATTTTGATACAGTAGTGTTCATTTAAACAATGGTATATTGAGTTATTATTGATTCAAAAGTAAGAAAACATATAGATAAATCCATAGGATATCAAGAAAATGCCAAAAAATGGAAGCGACTTCCATCCGGAACACATTTCGGACCTGAGGAATTGTACGTATTGCCCCTATCAGCGCATAAATAAGGAAAAATAGTCCTACGATTACGTGCAATAAATGAGCACCGCTAAACACATATATAAATGACTGAGAGGCATTATAATTCACAAAATAGGCACCTGAATTATACAAGGCCTGCCATGCCTGGAACTGACTGTAGAAAAATGCAATCCCCAGCAAAATCGTCAGAAGAATATATAACTTTTGCTTACCTAATTGCAAGCCCTTAGCAGACAGATAAGCCATGTGAGCTGTAATACTGCTTAGTATGATGATCACAGAGCTATACATAAATGCTTTGGGAAGCAATACTTTTATTCCGCGCTCTGCATTTCCTTCAGTATAGACGATAAAACCACTGGTCAATGCGGCAAACATCATAAAAGAAGCAATAATAAAAAGCCACATTAAGAATTTCTTGGCTTTTAAATTTAATCTATCTTCAACTTGTAAATTTTCCATTTTGATAAAATTATTTTACTATAAAGTCAAATAACAGTGCTAATTGCATTACAGGAAGATAAATAAAAGAGGTGTACATCAGTTTCTTTGCAGATGCTACATCTCTCTTATTATATAGTTGAACTGCCTGCCAAACAAAATACAGGCCAGCCAGTATTACAACAATTGCATAAATACTCCCTCCAAAAGCCTGTCCCGATGGCATTAAATATACGGTGGGCATTAAACTTACTGGTATCAGGATGATTGTAGAAAGAAGAGTGATCATTGCACTCGCTTTATCCTGCTTAGTGCTTGGGAGTAATCGGAATCCGGCCCTTTTATAATCTTCATCAAGAACCCAGGCGATAGCCCAGAAATGAGGAAATTGCCATACAAATTGGATTAAAAACAAAATGACAGGAATCCAGGATATCTGAGGTTCGTTAAAAGCTGCAAAATATCCGATCAAAGGCGGAAATGCACCAGGGAATGCGCCAATAAATACTGCAATTGGCGATTTCCGCTTCATAGGGGTATAAACAAATGCGTACAGAAATATCGAAAAAACAGCCAGTACACCAGTTGGAAAATTAAGACTAACTAAAAGATAGGTACCTGAAATTCCCATAATCAGGCTGAGAACAAGAGCCTGACCGGTGGTCATTTTCCCGGATGGAATCGGTCTGTCCATAGTCCTTCTCATTAATTTATCCAGATCCTTTTCAATGATCTCATTAAATCCATTTGCCGCTCCTGTAACCAGAAATCCTCCAAGTGTCAGGATAATCCAGTTGATCCAGTTAATGTCTCCCTGAAATTTGCTACCCATCAAAAAACAGACAGAAGCAGAAAAGACCACGGTAAGGGTCAGCCTTAGTTTAATTAATTTATTGAAGTCGGATATAAAATTCCTCACTATATTTTCTGTTTCACTGTTTCATATCAATTGCCGACAATTTTAAAATACAACCCAGATTCTCAATAAAAGAGTCGATTTTAAGATAATTCTAACGACAGAAACCTCTTTTGAAAGAAGGAAACATTCGTTGCAATTTCTCTGCGGAAATAGCAGAAAGAATATTCATTATAGTAAGCAGGCGATATCAAGATATCGCCTGCTTAAACTATTAACCTAATTTTTTAAACCTGTTCCGGATTATGCCGCTCCGATGCATGTTCCTTATCCCATTCCTGCTGAATATGTTCAGCTTCAGGGTTTCCTTCGAAATCATGCAGCAGGTTGGAGCTCATTGTCTCAGAAAAAGGAGTAGTTTGAGGAATAAAGTCGGTATGGTGGCCAGGCTTACTGTAATCATATGGCCAGCGATGTACCGAAGGAATTTCTCCCGGCCAGTTTCCGTGAAGATGCTCTACCGGTGCAGTCCATTCAAGTGTATTTGAATCCCAAGGGTTTTGTGGTGATTTCTTTCCGTAAAAAATAGAATAGAAGAAATTCCAAAGGAAGGCAACCTGAGCTAGTGCAGAAATAATTGCTGCCCATGTTATAAACACGTTCACAGTTAACCACTCTTGCATAAATGCAAACTCTGTGAAAGCATAATAACGACGAGGCACACCATCAATACCCATAAAGTGCATTGGGAAGAATACAAGATAGGCCCCAATAAAGGTAAACCAGAAGTGAATATAACCCAGACGCTCATCCATCAAACGGCCGAACATCTTAGGATACCAGTGATAAACACCGCAAAGCATACCAAATATAGCTGCACAACCCATTACAAGGTGAAAGTGAGCTACAACGAAGTAGGTATCATGAAGATTGATATCCAAAGCCGCATTTCCTAAAAATAAACCGGTAAGTCCACCAGAAATAAAGAATGATACCAGACCAACAGCAAATAACATTGCCGGTGTAAAGCGAAGATTTCCACGCCAGATTGTTGCAAGATAATTAAAGGTCTTTACTGCTGAAGGAACGGCAATGATCAAGGTTGTAATCATGAATACACCTCCAAGGAACGGATTCATACCCGTTACAAACATATGGTGTCCCCAAACAATGAACGACAATACGGTAATACCAATCAGAGAATAAACCATCGCATGATAACCAAAAATTGGCTTTCTTGAATTGGTAGCAATTACCTCTGATGTGATACCCAATGCCGGCATAATTACGATATATACCTCAGGGTGACCTAAGAACCAGAATAAGTGCTGCCATAAAACCGGGCTACCACCCTGATTCGGAAGAATTTGTCCGGCTACAACAATATCAGAAAGATAAAAACTGGTACCGAAGCTACGGTCGAAAATCAAAAGTACAACTGCCGAAACCAATACCGGGAAAGATAATACACCTACAATTGCTGTAAGGAAGAAAGCCCAGATAGTTAATGGCATTTTCCACATATCCATACCTTTAGTACGCATATTCAGAATTGTAGAGATATAGTTCAATGCTCCGATAAGGGATGATGCTACGAATAATACCATACTGATTAACCAAAGTGTCATACCGGTACCCGATCCACTAATGGCTTTTGGCAATGCAGATAAAGGAGGATAAACAGTCCATCCTGAACTCGCTGGTCCGCTCTCTACGAAGAAAGAACACATCATGATTACACATGAAGTAAAAAACAACCAATAAGATAGCATATTAAGGAATGGCGAAGCCATGTCCCTTGCTCCCAATTGAAGTGGAATAAGCAGGTTACTGAATGTACCGCTCAACCCGGCAGTCAAAACAAAGAATACCATCATGGTACCGTGTATTGTCACAATCGCCAGATAAAAATCGGGTTTTATTCTACCTCCTTCGGCCCATTTTTCGCCCAGGAATGTTTCCAGTAATGGGAAGCTCTCATCAGGCCATGCTAATTGCAACCTGAAAAGGATAGATAGAATCATAGCAACAACTGCCATCACTATACCTGTAATCAGGAATTGCTTGGCGATCATTTTATGATCCTGACTAAAGATATATTTAGTAATAAATGTTTCCTTATGATGTCCGTGATCGTGACCGTGATCGTCGTGTTGGTGAAGTACGGCTGAATCGTGTATTGCAGTGCTTGCCATAATTAGTTTATAATAGTATTTGTATTTAAAGCTATTTTGTTTTCTACTTCAGTTTTGGTATTCTCAGCCAGCTGAAGTTCTTTTTTAACATCATCATTATAATATAATGGCTGTTTAGCAAGCCATGCAGCGTATTCAGCTTCAGAAACAACTGTTACTTTAGCCTGCATATTATAATGTCCTGCTCCACAGATCTTCGCACAAAGAAGAACATAATCATATTTCGGATTATTTCTCTTCTCTCTCATCTGAGCAGTGGTAAGGCGCGGTGTAAACTGGAATGAAGTAGGCATTCCCGGAACAGCATTCATCTGCACCCTAAAGTCTGGCAGATAGAAACTGTGTAAAACGTCCTTAGAATTAATGATTATGCGAACCGCCTTATTTACAGGAATTACAATTTCACTTGTAAGTTTATCATCCCAGCTCTTCTGATCTTTGAAATCTATTCCAAGTCCGTTGGTTGGTGTAGTCAATTTGTAGTTACGGTTTCCAATCTGGTTATCAGAACCTGCATAACGAAGGCTCCATTTAAACTGTTCGCCTGTAACTTCAATATTGATCGCTTTCTTCTGATCTTCCGGAGAAACATTGGTAATCCCTCTCCAGGTAAAGAATCCAAGTAACACTAACACGGTTAAAACAATTGCAGGAATAATGGTCCAAATCCTTTCAAGGGCGTTGTTGTGCGGATAGAAATACGCTTTCCTGTTTTCAGATCCTCTATATTTAAATGAGAAGCCGAAAAGAGCAATATGAGTTAATATAAATACAATCGTAGTTAAAATTAAGGTAGTATTAAACATGAAGTCAATATCCAGACCATGCTCAGAAGCTGATTCATGCATACTCATTGGTCCCTGAACGGAGTAGGACCAGTAAACACCATACATACCTAAAATCAAAAAGATTCCAAGAAACACACCCTGGATCCTGCGTGCATTAATGCTTGATTTTACACCCTGCATCTCACGGCTCAGTTCATATACCTTTAATATCTTTCCAATTATTGCAACAAATACGCAAAGAAGGAAAAACATCAAAACATAATAGGTAGCTGATTTGTAGGATTCTGAATAATCCTTTGTTTCAGCAATAGGCTGCATGTTCTTGTATCTTGCTACAGTATCAACAGCGGTACTGATCAAAGGAGCAGATGATGGAGTCAGTTCAGTTGAAGCAGCTTTTACTGCTGTATCAATTGCTGCAGTTGTTGAACTTATTGTAGAATCCTGAACCCGCGCATACGTTGCACTGTTAGTTACAGTAAGAGTGCATATAACAAGTAATGCAGCTACAGTCCTGATATTAAAAATTTCTCTTAACCTCATTTTATTCGTAAATTTTCTTTTAGCTATTAAGAACTGTGTTTAAATCTGGTGATTGATACTTTCCTGCAGGAAAGGATGATTTGTAGTCACCAATGACCTCTTAGTTAACTGATTCAATGTAAGGAATGTGAAAAGTCCTACAAAACCAATGGCTATTCCTATCTCAATTATACCAAAACCTCTGTGAGACTCAACAGTTCCAGGCATGATCATCATGTAATAATCCAGCCAATGACCACATAAAAGCAGAATACATACTACCATTAAGGTATTCATTTGGCGCTTGGAATTTCTTGACATCAGGATCAGCAATGGAGCAGCAAAGTTAATAATGATATTTAACCAGAACCATGGAAGATACTCAGGCTCCCAGCGTTTGTAAAAATATACTGTCTCCTCTGGCATGTTCGCATAATAGATAAGAACAAACTGAGAGAACCATACATAAGTCCAGAATATGGAGAATGCGAAAATAAATTTACCAAGATCATGTAAATGATTTTCATTAATCCAGGTAAGATATCCCGCCTTTTTCATAAAGATAACGATCAGGGTAATCACACATAGACCGCTAACCCACATTGCTGCGAAGTTATACCAGCCGAACATAGTTGAGAACCAGTGAGCCTCTAATGACATGATGGTATCAAATGCCCAGATTGGAGTAGTAAATCCAAATACGATAAGGAATATAGCCGACCACTTAAAGTTTTTATCGTGATAAACAAGTCCGCCTTCTAATTCCTGCCCTCTGGTATATTTTGCAAACAACCATGCAAAGAAACTGTATGCTCCAAGAAATACTGCCAGTCTCGTTAAAAAGAAAGGCACATTCAGGAAACTTGATTTTCCGGCGATTAATTTATCATAATTAGGACTATTAGGATCTGTAAGACCCTCACCATTCCAGTGATGATATAAATTGTGAGTTAATAAACCCGCAGCGCATACTGCAAATAATACCAGAGATGCAATTGGAAGCACCCTCGACATCGCCTGAGGTATCCTTAACAAACCGGTTGCCCATCCTGCCTGTGCCACATACTGCACTGCCAGAAAGAATAAACCCGTTGCGCAAACACAGGTAAAATAATATGCCATTAAGAGCAGGTTAGCGAAAGTACGTTCCTGCTGACCTGTTAGTAAACCAAAAGCTGTAGCAAGAATTCCAACCACTATTGCTATTAAGGTCCAGGTTTTTAATTTTCCAGAAAATGTAAATTGTTCCGTGAAATTATGAGTATGATTATGATTTCCCATCTGGTTTTAGCAATTGACTATTGTAATTTTTGTAATTCATGAACGTACATAACAATTTTCCACCGTTGCTCCGGAGATAATTGAGATTTGTGTGGCCCCATCAGGTTGACACCATGTGTTATTGTATGATAAATTTTACCATCTGTAAGATCCTTCATACTTCCACCTCTTGAAGAGTTTCCTGTCGAATATGATGGAGGAGCAGGGAATTTACCAAGTTTAACGATAGAACCATCACCCTTTCCTTCAAGACCATGACAATGAGAACACATGTTTAAATACAATGTTTTCCCTTGTTCAAGAGTGGCTACACTTACAGGAATTGGATTTGCCATACCTGCACTTGCTGCCTGATAGCCTTCAAGAGTATTAGGATAAGCTTCATTCTTGTCAAATCCAACTGGCATTGTACCTGCAGGTGGATCCTGAGCAGTTTTACCGTCCTTAAAGTTCTTATTTGGCTGATCCGGGTTGTACCCGATTGGATCATACATATTACGGGCAAATTCAAGTCCCGTACTTCTATTATTTGAACAGGAAGAAATAACCGTAACAGCGGCTACAGCTAAAAAAGCGGTACAAATTATTAGGCGCTTATTCATAACTAACATATTTCCTTTCGTTGTGCTTAACTTCAACAGCACCTGCTTCTTTTAAAATGTTATCTATTTGATCATGCGATGTATTTGTTCTTGCATCAATCGCAATCACAAATCTATCGTTGGTTGCTCTAAGGTCCATTACTCGGGGAGCACGACCAGGAGCCAGGTGATTTGCAAAGAAATAAGTTCCTACCATTCCGAATGCTGCAAACAATACAGTTAATTCGAACATGATTGGAATAAAATCGGGGAATGCAAAGTGTGGTTTACCTCCAATATTCATTGGCCAGTCTATAACCAGCATGTAAGTTATCATGGAAATAGCAGTGATAGTACCGGTCAGACCGAAACCAAAAGCCACTTTACCAAGCCTTGATCTTTTAATTCCCAATTTATCTTCAATACCGTGGATTGGCATAGGAGTATACACATCGTAAATACTTACGCTATTCTCCTGCAGCTTGTCTATCCCGTGCATCAGATCATCCGGATCCTCAAAATGACCTAAAATATATTTTATATTACTCATCTTTAAACTTTTTGGAATTCAGCAACTTTTGGAGAAACACTATCATACTTTTCAAGAGATTCAAGGTAATATTCAGCCTCTCCGCTATCTACAGCTTTCTCAGCGATCAACTTCTTCTTAGCCTGATCACTTGAACTCTTCAGCAATAATTTAACCTCTGCCATTGCAATAGCCGGTAATACTCTGAGGAAAAGAAGGAATAAGGTAAAGAATACTCCTATCGATCCGATGAATACGCCCACATCAACCCAGCTTGGGTAAAACATAACCCAGCTTGATGGAAGGTAATCGCGGTGCAATGAAGTCACGATGATTACGAAACGCTCGAACCACATACCGATGTTCACAACAATCGATAAAATCCATGATAAAGCGATGCTTGTACGAATCTTTTTGAACCAGAACAATTGCGGAGAAATTACGTTACAGGTCATCATGATCCAGTAAGCCCACCAGTATGGCCCGCTCACCCTGTTCAAAAATGCATATTGCTCGTATTCTACACCTGAGTACCAGGCGATAAATAATTCTGTTAAATAAGCTACACCCACAATTGATCCTGTAAGAATGATGATCTTATTCATCGACTCAATGTGGAACATAGTAATGTAGTTCTCAAAGTTCATCACCTTACGGGTAACCAGCAATAGGGTTTGTACCATTGCAAAACCAGAGAAGATCGCACCTGCAACAAAATATGGAGGGAAGATGGTGGTATGCCATCCGGGAACCAGTGAAGTTGCAAAGTCCATGGATACAATCGTGTGTACTGAAAGTACCAGAGGAGTAGAAACACCTGCTAAAATCAGAGATACTAACTCAAAACGCTGCCAGGTTTTTACTGAACCATTCCATCCGAAAGATAAAATAGAATAAATACGACGACGGGTACCCACTGCACGGTCACGGATGGTTGCTATATCAGGAAGTAATCCTGTATACCAGAACACCAATGAAACCGAGAAATAGGTCGAGATTGCAAATACGTCCCAAACAAGCGGTGAGTTAAAGTTAACCCATAATGATCCGAATTGATTTGGAAGCGGAAGTGCCCAGGTAAACAACCATGGACGACCCATGTGTGAAATAATATAGGTTGCGGCACAGATAACAGCGAAAATTGTCATTGCCTCTGCTGAACGGTTAATTGAATTTCGCCAGTTCTGTCTGAACAGGAGTAATACCGCTGAGATAAGAGTACCGGCATGACCAATACCTACCCACCAAACGAAACCGGTAATATCCCAGGCCCATCCAACTGTTTTATTCAAACCCCATTCGCCGATACCAAACCAGAAGGTCCAGCTAACAGAGAATACCCAAAGTCCAGCACCAAGGGCGGAAACAATGAAACCAATCCACCAGGCTTTATTTGGCTTATTTTCTACAGGAACCAATATATCTTCGGTGACCTTTGAATAGGTAATATTTTCACCGGTTACTAAGGGTTCTCTAAGTATAGACTCGTGATGAGATGACATATTCTTTTTTATTTCTTGTATTAAACCTCTACAGTATTTCTAACTTTTGTTTGATATCCTACACCCGGCTTTACGTTAAGCTCTTCCAGGACATAGTATGTACGCTCACTCTTTAGTGCTTTTGATACTTCTGATTCAGGATCATTTCCATCTCCAAATATGATTGCATTGGTAGGACATGTTTGCTGACAAGCAACTTTAACATCACCATCTTTCAAAGTACGCTTCTCTAATTTTGCCTGAAGCTTACCAGCCTGAATACGCTGAACACACATTGAACATTTCTCCATTACCCCTCTTGAACGGGAAGTAACATCAGGGTTTAACACAAGCTGTGTAAACTCATTGTTCATGTAATTATCGAAACGTGAATCATTCCAGTAGTTAAACCAGTTGAAACGACGTACTTTATACGGACAGTTGTTCGCACAGTAACGTGTTCCGATACAACGGTTATAAGCCATTTGGTTCAAACCTTCGGAAGAGTGTACCGTTGCTAAAACCGGACATACAGTTTCACAAGGAGCATGATCACAATGCTGACACATCATTGGCTGATGTATAACTGATACGTTATCAATGTTCTCAAGTTTCTCAACTTCTTTCTCTTCAGTTACTTTATTTCCACCTTCATTAACGGTATAGTAACGGTCGATACGAATCCAGTGCATTTCACGACGACGGCGAACCTCATCACGTCCTACAACCGGAATATTATTTTCGGCATTACAAGCTACGATACAAGCACCACAACCTGTACAGGCATTCAAGTCAATTGCCATCACCCAGGCATGTCCTGGCTGCTCATACTCATTCCATAGATCATAGTGATTTACGTGAGCATGACCTGTTCCAGAGTTAGGATCTTTCAGGTAATCTTTTAAGGTAGTTTCGCGAACGATATTTCTACCTTCAATTGAATGATGTGTTTGTGTTTGAGCAAGCTCATAAGTACCAGAAGCTTTTGACAGGCTTGCGGCTGTTGCAGTGTGGAAAGTTGCATTTACCAAACGCAGGAATGGATATGCATTCTTACCAACTTCAGATCCTGCCTTTCCGGCTTTAGTTCTGCCGTAACCCAAAGCAACCGAAACCGTTCCATAAGCCTGACCTGGCTGGATAAGTACCGGTAAAGTAATAGTGTATTTATCAGTTTTGATCTCTACAAGATCATTCTGTGAAATGCCTAATTTTTCTGCAAACTTCGCATTGATAGCAGCATAGTTATCCCAGGTTACTTTTGAAACCGGATCAGGTAACTCTTGCAACCATGGGTTATTGGCCGACTTACCGTCACCAACAGAAACATTCTGATAAATATGTAATTCTACAGCATTATCACCCCCTTTTGCAAGTGAAGTACTTTCTGCCAGAATAGTTTGAACTACTGAATCAAGTTCGCGGGAGAAGGTATAAGTTCCTGCTGATCTTTCAGGAAGACTAACGGAACCTTTTTGTAAAAGATCTTTCCAGCTTGTACCTGATTGAGCAAGAACTGTTTTCGCCCAGTTATTCTGGATATACTGATAATAATCAGTTACAGCACCTTCAGACCAGATTAAGAGACCCTGCTCTGCATTACGTGAATTGTTAACAGGATTGATGGCAGGCTGAACGATGGTATAATATCCTTCTACAGGGTTTGAATCGCCCCATGACTCAAGATAATGATGATTTGGTGCAATTACCTGACATAGTGAAGATGTTTCATCTTTACGGTCAGCAAATGAGACACGCAATTTCACTTTTGCAAGTGCGTCTGTGAATGCTTTGGAATCATTGAATTCGTAAGCAGGATTTGTATTCAGGAAGAAAACCGCATCTACTTCAGAACGGTTCATTTCATTAACGAACTCTGCGAACTCAGCATCATTTCCAGCATACTGATATGATGGATTATCAAGATCGATCGTTGTACCGTAACTTCCCAAAATTGAATTGATCGCGTTTACAACGATCTGAGTAGAAACATCATTTGAGCCACTGATTACCAGAGCTCTTCCTTTTGCAGCAGCTAATTCTTTAGCAGCTAATGCAATTGCTTTTTCTGCATTCGGATTATTTGCAAGAGGCTTGGTTCCTGTAACAGCACCGCCTAAAGCAGCATATAAATTCAACAGGGCAATACCTTCTTCTGATGGCTTTAATGGAAGACGCGCATCAGCATTGGTACCTGTTAAACTCATTCCTGTCTCGAACTGAATATGACGGGACATTTTTTTGCCTTGTAAGGCAGTGTTATTTCTTTTGGAAGTATACTGGCGACTAAACTCTACAGGAGAAATCCAGGTACCGAGGAAATCAGCTCCAAAACTTACAATAAGGTCTGCTCTGTCAAAACGGTATTTTGGAAGAACTGCCTTACCAAAACTGTTTTCATTTGCTTTGATGATACCGGTATAAGAAACCGCATCAACTTGTACGTGTTTTGTATTTGGATATTGTGCTGTAAAGTCGGCAATAGCCGCTTTAGTCGAAGGACTGTTAACAGTTGAAGAAACGATACGAATCTTTTTACCACCTGCCTTAATTTTAGCAAGCTCAGCTCTTACATACTCATCGATTTTCGCCCAGCTTGATTCAGAATCATTCAGAACAGGGTTTTTCAGCTTGGAAACATCATAAAGATCAAGCACAGAAGCTTGTCCTTTTGCATCCAGACTTCCTTTGCTCAGAATACAATTTGGATTTCCCTCAATCTTAATTGGACGACCTTCACGGGTTTTAACCAGAACGCTGTGTCCGTTAAAAGTAGAAGTATAGTAATTAGGGATACCAGGTACTATTTCTTCGGGTTTAACCAAATAAGGAATTGATTTATGAACCGGAGTTTTCTGACAAGCAGCAAGAGTAACTGCTCCCAAACCAAATCCAAGCGCCTTCAAAAAGTCGCGACGTGGAGTTACGGTACTTAAACCGGCTTCATTCAGAACTTCTTCCATAGGAAGTGGTTCAGCGAACTCGTTTTTGTTTTTTTCAACAAAATCCTTTGTGTTCTGCAGCTCTTCTAAACCTTTCCAGTATTTTTTATTGCTTTCCATTTAAGCTATATAACTGTATACGTATGTTATCTTAAAATAATTCTAATTAGTAGTGACATTTAGCACATTCCAGTCCGCCTAAAACAGCAGCTGTAACTTTTTCGCCTTTTTTCAATTTATCGTGCGCGGCAATAAGCTTGTCGTAATAAGGATTGTCCTTGTGATTAACTTCAGTCTCTCTGTGGCAGTTAATACACCATTTCATGGTTAAAGGAGAATATTGATAAACTTCTTCCATGGTTTGGATCGGACCGTGACATTTCTGACACTCAATTCCAGCAACAGCAACGTGTTGTGAGTGATTGAAGTAAGCCAGATCGGGTAAATTGTGGATTCTGATCCATTCAACCGGCTTGGTATTATTACCGTAAACTTTGGTATCCTCGTTATAATCAAGAGCATTATAAATCTTCATGATCTCCGGAGAAGTCTTTCCATCATATTTTTCAGAAGCCGTAACATAATTATGGCAGTTCATACAAACATTAAGAGATGGAATAGATGCATTTTTTGAAGTAAAAGCACCCGAGTGACAGTACTGGCAATCAATTTTATTTACACCCGCATGAAGCTGATGAGAAAATTTAATTGGCTGTATCGGCTGATATCCGGTATGAACACCAGTTTCCCACATGCCTTTCCAACCTGCAGAGCCAAGGAAAATCACGCAAAGTAAAACGATGAACAAAATGAACTTTTTGTTTTTACTTAGCTTTTTAAGCCCTTCGAAACGATCTTTTGACTCAGCTTCTTCCTCTTCAACAGCAATGCCTTTTTTCTGAAGCATTACACGTTCAAGAGTAGTAATCACACGATTTAAAACCAGGATAACCAGGAATGCAATGATGATTACAGCAAGCAGACCAAACAACATGAAGTTGCTTACACCGCCCTTATCAGCAGGCGCTCCTACTGCACCGGCGGCAGCATTTGGATCTGCAGCAGGCTTAACATCACCAACTTTAACATAAGCTACAATGTTTTTAATGTCATCGTCTGATAATTCAGGAAAAGCTGACATCATAGCCGGTGAATACTCGGAAGCTTTTACAGCTTGAGCATCGCCTGAAGCAATGAATGCAGGAGCATTTTTGATCCATTTGATCAGCCATGCTTCGTCATACTTTGTATCAATCCCTTTCAGGGCCGGACCTACAACCGCCTTGTCAATACCATGACAAGCGGTACACTTCTGCTTGAAAATCGCTGCCCCTGCTGCTGCATCCTGCGCATTGGCCGAAGAAACAGCCATTGAACACAATAATGTAACCAGAACCAATGATTTTGTAACACTTCTAAAAAACAATGAGATGCTTCTCATATTGAGTATTTGTTGCTTAAAATTTGAAACGTATAATTAAAAAGTTGATCATAAGGTTATAATCAACATTTTCAGTTGACAAAAGTATGCTTTATTCAAATACGGATGACATTAACATGACCTATTTTATCAATTTATAATCATTCTAAATTATTGCATAAATGTCTGATTAACAGATATTTTTAGAGTTCTTTTGAAAAATAGCCCTTTTAATCCCAGCCTTAAGCCTTGTTTTTAAAACAGAGAATCACTACTGCTTCAAAACCCAGGCAAATATGAGCGGAGCAACAATTGTCGCATCTGATTCAACAATAAATTTAGGGGTATGGATATCCAGTTTACCCCAGGTAATCTTCTCATTAGGAACAGCTCCTGAATAAGATCCATAAGAAGTCGTTGAATCTGAGATCTGGCAGAAATAACTCCAGAAAGGAATGTTCTCCATTTCCATATCCTGATAAAGCATCGGTACAACACAAATCGGGAAATCACCTGCTATACCACCCCCAATCTGAAAAAAGCCCACACCCTTTCCCGCTGAATTGGCGATATACCAATCGGCTAGCCAGCCCATGTATTCAATTCCGCTTTTCATAGTTGTGGCTTTGATCTCCTTTTTCATCACATAGGAAGCAAAAATATTCCCCATGGTTGAATCTTCCCATCCCGGAACTACGATCGGGAGGTTCTTTTCTGCGGCAGCCAGCATCCAGGAATTCTTTGGGTCAATTTCGTAATACTGTTCAAGCACCCCGCTAAGAAGCATTTTGTACATAAATTCATGCGGGAAGTAACGCTCTCCTGAATCATCTGCATCTTTCCAAAGCTTATGAATATGCTTTTGAAGTCTTCTGAAAGCTTCCTCTTCAGGTATACAGGTATCGGTAACCCTGTTGTAGTGGTTCTCAAGCAGATCCCACTCATCCTGCGGACTCAAATCACGGTAATTGGGTACGCGTTTGTAGTGTGAATGAGCAACCAGATTCATAATATCCTCTTCCAGATTCGCTCCGGTACATGATATGATTGATACTTTATCCTGACGGATCATCTCAGCGAGTGAAATGCCCAATTCGGCAGTACTCATTGCCCCTGCAAGTGTGATCATCATTTTTCCACCTTCATCAAGATGGGTTTCATACCCTTTTGCAGCATCCACCAGCGCGGCAGAATTAAAATGCAGGTAGTTTTTTTCTATAAAACGGGATATAGGTCCTCTTTCAACAGCCATAATTTGAATTTAAGCCACGAAATTACCCTTCTTTAGGGTATGAAGCAAATTTTTGAGTAATGAGTATTGAGTATTGAGTATTGAGATTAGATACAGGTTCATTTGGTATCAGGGTTAATAAAAAATCATTCGGCAATAATGTTTATGCGGACTAATTTTCTAAGGTTTTAGAAAGCAATGCATGTGCCTCTTCGGTCCCGCCAGTCCCGTGTTCTGCCCTGGTTTTTGCCCAAAAATTGATTATTAAGATAAAATTTTGCCCGGGCAAAAAGCCAGAGCTGACACCCGGGTTTATTTCGCAGGGGTTGTGGTTCTTTTGCTCTTGCTGGCGCACGCGTGTCTCGTGTGCTAACAAATTTTCATAGCACGCACGCAACAGCGGTGTAAAATCAGAAATAAACATTCTGATTACAGAATTTTTTATATTGTATCCTCAAAAAGTATAAATCCAATTCAGTCAAATAAATGAAAAAATCACTCTTACTGGCTTTAACTTTCATAATCTTTTCAGGCATTTGTTCCAGTGCAAAGGCACAATCAGAATCGATTACTTTTATAAATGAATCGGGGAAATCTAGTTCAGCCGACCCTGCGAAGCTTAAATCAATAACCATAAAAGCAATTGGACACGACCTTAAAACACATGAATATTCAGGCCCGCTATTGAGTGATTTCCTTAGTTATGCAGGAGTGAGTCTGGGTGAACCTGCAAAAAAACAAACCGTTTCGACTTATGTTACCATAAGAGCCAGAGACAATTACAAATGTGTATTTGCCCTGGCTGAACTTGATCCCTTATTTAGTTCTTCTTCTATCATCATAGCCAGCAAAATGGACGGGAAAGCGCTTTCAGAAAATAATGGTCCCTACCAGATCATTGTACCAAACGATAAAAAGCATGGCAGATGGGTTAGGCAGGTTAAGTCGATTGAGCTTCACCCGGTAAAGTAGGGCTGGATGCGCTTGCTCTTGCTGGCGCACGCGTGTCGAGTGTGCTAACAAATTATTTATGGAACCGATTATAAGATTCTTTGATCAGAAATGACTGATGGGTTATTGGATATACTCCGATTTCGGGCGAACTGAAAGTTATCAGTTGACAAAAGTGTTTTTAGAAAAGTTAAAAATGACTGAGGGATACTTGGGAGGTTCCCGCTTCTGGAAATTTAATTTAATTATTGGATACTTGGGAGGTTCCCGCCTTCGCGGGAATGACAATTGTTGGTTAGGAACAGGAGATTCCAGCCTCCGCTGGAATCGAAATGCAAAACCGCAGGATAAATGATGTAGCCCCTTTACTCATTTGTTGTTTTAAGATATTTCTAGAATTGCAACTTGGGAGTATGAAGGAATATTTTGTCTACATACTAACAAATACATATCATAATGTTTTGTACATCGGTTTTACTAACAATATTCGAAGAAGAGTTTACGAGCATAAACGAAAGCTTGTTTATGGATTCACTAGCAAGTACAATTGTTGTACAAAACTGGTGTGGTTTGAACAGTTTTCTGATGTGACCTTAGCCATCGCCAGGGAAAAACAATTAAAGACCTGGGAACGATCCTGGAAAAATAATTTAATTGAAAAGCTTAACCCTGAATGGCATGATCTTGCTGTGAATTGGTTCCTGAAAGGTAATAAGTAACCAGATCCGATTCCAGCGAAGGCTGGAATCTCCTTATTTACTACTTTCAACTTGTCATTCCCGCGTAGGCGGGAACCTCCTCACTGGCGCACGCGTGTCGCGTGTACTAACAAATTATTTATGGAACGCGCGCACCAGCATTGAATTTACCTGCCCAGCCATAGATAATCTCCTTTCCCTGTGGTTGGTGTTATCACCGACCAATAATATAATCGTGCTTGGTACGGTGAGAACACCGACCAGAGGGGAATCAAAGCTGTACTAAATTATCAATTAGAAACAGGCTTCATTAATTTGCGAGACCAATCATAAATTATCTCCTTCATTTCATCACTAAACCTGTTAAAATCATCAGGCGTATTAAGAACAAGCTGATCAGGAGCACCTAACAATTTATATATTTTTTCAGCTTCAGAAACCGATGCTTTGATATCTTTAAGATTAGCCGTCTGGTCTAATTGGGGGGCAATCAGCAATACAGGCCTCGGAGCAATTGATCCTAAGATTTCCTGATAATCATATGGGATACGATCCTCATTACCAACAAAGAAACCTAAACGGGGAATCAGGCCGTGCAAATGCGAAAAAGCTTTGATCCCTTCCCTGCCATTATCCTTTGAATCTGTCCGCATCGGAGTAAATCCGCTAAGTGAAACTAGTCCGGCAATTCTTTCATCAAGCGCAGCAGCGTATAAACCCACTGTGGCTCCCAGGGCATAACCCGCGACCAATATTTTAGAGCTATCAACAAAATCCAGATTACTCATTGCATCAACGGCCCCTCTAACATCAGCCACCATTTTTCCCATTTTTGACCAATTTGGATAACGGTCATAAAAACGTATTCCTTCTTCAATCCTATTCCCACAACCGATCATATCGTATGAAAAAACAACATAACCAAGATCTGTCATGCCCTCAAAAAAGGACTGAACATCATGATAAGACGAAAAACCCTTGGAATAATCGTATTCATGCTGATAAATCAGAGCCGGCAATTTACCAGCCTTAATATTTCCGGCTTTATCCTTAGGATAATAAATATAGCCGTACAAATAATCGCCAAACTCCTTGTAAGGGGTGATGGCCATTCGCCCCATACGCGGGGTCACAATTGGTCGTTTGAGAACAGTTCCAAAATAATCTTCTCCGGCGCCTCCATTTTCTAAACGCAACGGACCAGGATTAGTCAGACCCGGGGGTTGATCCCCCAAAACCCATTGTATCTGTTGTTTTATTGGAGCTTTTTTAACAGCCCAATTTTCCTTTGATAAGTTGTTTCCGGCAATTGCCCCGGTGCCTTGCCCGACTTTTGAAGGATAATTTAACGGGTTTATATTTTCCTTACTTCGTATCCTCCAGCCTTCAAACGTATAATTATAAAGCAATTTGTTCTCAGGCTTATGGTCACTGCGCTTAAAAACATAATCAAAGAAATCAATATAGTCCTCAATATCGCCCGCATGGGTACCATGTTCACCATCCCTGAAGCGGATGGCCAGATTATCCTCTGCATTAAGGAACTTATACACCCTTTGTGCCGAGCCATAGGCCTGCTCAATACCCCAGGGATTGCTGGCTCCTTCATTGACAGCGGTACTCAGCATTAATCCTCTCGGTGCTATCAGCGCCATAAAAAGATTTTGGTCGATGGGCAGCTTATTCTCCCTTCCAATAAAAAATCTCAAACGAGGGTGCAGCCAGGATGGTTGGGCAGCGGATAATAATGCAATATCCTCCACATCATATTGCTGGGTAGCATATCGCCATGGGACTTCGGCACCTGAACCACCGCTGCTCGGAATAACAGCCTTAATGCGTTCGTCAAAAGCGGCAGCCATCAGTGCTAATTTGCCATTTCTGGAGTGGCCGCTTAGGGCAATTTTATCTTTGTCGACAATTGGAAGTGTATGCAAATAGTCAATCGCTCTGAAAGTCCCGAATGCTCTTCTCATCAAGCGGGTAAAGTCATATTGGCCAGCCCATATTTCGGAATATTTTTCAGTATCGTCCTTTGCATCCGAAGCTGCATAAACACAGGCCACATAGCCCCTTCTTACTGCAATTTGTGCCCAGCCCCTGTGGTTCCACTGGGCCATAAACACAGGGAAGGGACCTTTCCCCTGTGGAATCATCAATTCAATGGTGAGTTTGGCTTGCTCTTGCGGACCAAATGACAGCTCTACCATGCGAAGCGTAGTTGAACCCTCTTTCTTTTCACTCAGAACCTTCACCTTGAAATCCATGGGAGATTGCGGATAGGTACCGGTAACATAATATTCCAGCTGCTCCTTCATCCAGCGCCGCTTTTCCTCCCACTGCGCAGCTGAACTAACAGGGATGTTTTTACCACCTTCATCCAGAATGAGCGGATCAGGAAGAAAAGGGATGGAAGGCATTTTATCAAAATCCGGCGGAAACTCGCCCGTCCGCTTGAGCCAATCCTTAAATGTCTCATCCAAAAATGAAACCCGGCCGTTAGCTATTCGATCCTCAGGTAAGACCTTCATTATTCTCGAAAGGCTGGCTTTCCGTTTTAAAGTATCTGATTGTGACTTTGCAGGAATTATATTTTGAGCAAAGGCTATTGATGTTAATCCGAAGAAGAA